>CAYGBH010000348.1:0-4792 GCA_964348055.1 uncultured Pirellulales bacterium | reverse complement strand
TGATACTTCTATACGGTAATGCCGGGAAAATTATCCAGACCTTCGGTGATTTCGTTGCCGGCGGCAGTATAGTCGTCGGCCTGGTAATCTTCTTAATCCTTGTTGTTATCCAATTTATAGTCATCACCAAAGGCGCCGAGCGCATAAGCGAAGTTGCTGCTCGTTTTACCCTTGATGCTATGCCCGGCAAGCAAATGGCGATTGACGCAGACCTAAATGCGGGAATCATCACCGAAACACAAGCCAACGAGCGCAGAGCAAAGATTGTCAAGGAAAGCGAGTTCTATGGTGCGATGGATGGTGCCAGCAAGTTCATTCGCGGCGATGCCAAGGCAGGACTGATAATCACCGCCGTTAACATAATTGGCGGCATAGCCATGGGTTATACACGCGGTATGACGATTGGTGGTGCCGTAAGGACTTATTCTGTTCTTTCCATCGGCGACGGACTCGTCAGCCAGATACCGTCGGTAATGATCTCGGTAAGTTCCGGATTCTTGGTAACTAAAATATCATCACGCTACAGCGTCGGCCAGGACCTGTCCAGGCAATTTCTCAGGACCAGCCAGCCGCTGATTATAGCGGCTTTCATTATTGCTTCGATGGCGTTTGTGCCGGGCCTGCCTAAAATACCTTTTTTATTGTTGGGTACAGGGACGGTGCTGCTTGGACGGGTAGTAGCTCAATCTGAAAAGGGCCGTGAGAAAAAACGCGCTACGCCTGCACAAGCAAAGACTGAGAAACAGCCGGTCGAAGACTTGCTGGACGTCGACAAAGTCTCTGTGCAGGTCGGCGTGCGACTGATTAGTATGGTGGACCCGCGTAAAAACAGCGCTATCTTTGATCGCATTGGAGCTTTGCGCAGAAAATTTGTTCAGCAGCTCGGTATTATTATACCTCTGGTTCGGCTGAGGGACAATATTAATCTCGAGCCGACTGCTTACGAGATTCGAATCGCAGAGATGCCGGTGGCAAAGGGGCGATTAGAGCCTGATATGTTCCTTGCTATGGATGCAGGTGCTGTCCAAACCAAAGTCGAGGGCATAGAAACTGCCGAACCTGTTTATGGACTGCCGGCTTTGTGGATTACACCGGCCAACAAGGAAAGGGCCGAATTAAGTGGATATACTGTAATCGACCCTGAATCGGTCTTTATTACGCATCTATCCGAGACACTGCGAGAGCACGCTGACGAATTGTTGACCCGTGAAGATGTGCAGCTTCTCGTTGATAGATTGCGCAAGACTCAACCATCGCTGGTCGGAGAAGTTGTTGGCCCCGATCGAGAAGTTACCATCGGCCTGCTTCAACGTGTGCTTAAAAGCCTCTTAAGAGATGGAATACCGATTCGTGAGTTAACTACCATTCTTGAATCGCTGGGAGAATACGCTTCAAAAACCAAAAACACCGCTGCTTTAACGGAAATGGTTCGTAAACACCTCAGCAGAACCATTACCGAGCAGTATAAGAGCGAGGGGGGTAAAATTTTGGCTATAACGCTGGACCCCGCACTCGAACATCAGATGGCCTCAACGTTGCGACAGGAAGCAGATGAAATAAACATGGCTTTGCCGACCGAGACGGCAATGGATCTAAGTAGAAAAGCCGCACAGGCTTGGAAGACAGCAATGGACACGGGCAAGGACAAGGTGGTTTTGTTGTGTGATTCAAGGTTACGCTCATCGCTGGCGGCGCTGTTATCACGAACAGTCTCGCTGTTGCCGGTCGTAGCTTATGACGAAATCGTGCTTGGAACCGAAGTAGAACCAATAGAAACCATATCCATCCAGCAAACTGAGTCGATAGCGCCCGAAGGACAAGAACAACTTGCTCCTGCTTTCGCAGGGGAGATAAGATGATAATGAGATTCGTCGCTCGTTACTCGTGACTTGCCGGTCGTTCGGCATACGCGTCACGGGGCATGGGGCACGAAATACGGGATACGAATTATGCCGTTACACGTTCGGTCAATTGCAGTAAGCATTGCCGTGATATGTTTTTTTGGCTTGAGCTTAATCGGCTGGATTAGTGGCCTTTCGCCGTTTACTTGTTGTAAGAGGGCCCTGCTGGGTGCGGCGCTTGCGTATATAGCGGGAACTTGGGCTGTAAAAGCAATAAACGCTATTTTGATAAGCGCGATGATAGCAAACCAGATGGATAAACAAGAAGGAAAGGAAAGTGGCGGTAAAGCCTGAAAACATCTGTGAAGATCAGCTTGTTAGAGACCCCAAAGCCGATGAATCGGCCGTTGGAACCCTCGAGGACTGCCGAAAGCGTCCAAACAGCGTTGCCCTGCGCGCATACTCTGGCCATAAAACGTCCACCAGAATCAGAATCGAAAACGAACAGATAGCCGAGTTCTTGCCTATGGTTCACAAGATAGTCAGGCAGGTGGTAACGTATCTGAAACCTCCGTTATCGTTTGAAGACATGGTCTCGGCAGGAACTGTTGGGCTGGTCAGGGCCGCCCACAATTTCGACCCGTCTCACCAGGCTGGGTTCAAAACCTATGCCTATATCAGGATCAAAGGAGCTATTCTCGATGAACTGAGAGGCTGGTCTTTTGTGCCTGCAAATCTCAACAAGCAGATTCGCGATGCCGTGCAGCTCAGCCAGAAGATCACCGAGCAGACAGGCACCGCCCCCACCGATGCCGAATTAGCCGAACAACTTGGAATGACCGTTGATGAACTTTTTGAGATGTTCGAAAATGCCCGTGCAGCGCATTTTGTCTCTCTCGATGGTTTTGGAGAGGATTCGCCCGCCTTGGGTAATCTTTTGGCGGCGGCCCAGGTGACCACCCCTGACGAGCAGATCGAGCGAGCAGAGCTTATAGAGAAGTTAGCCGAGGCGATACAGCAGTTGTCTGAGAGGCAGCGGCGAATCGTTCTGCTTTATTACCAACAGCACCTGACGATGAAACAGATTGCTGAGATCTTCAAAATTACCGAGTCCCGGGTCAGTCAACTGCACGCAAGTGCTTTATTTAACTTGTCTGTAAAATTGAGGCAATGGAAAGATGGCCGATTATGATTCCAATATAATAAAGCCGGTAGACGGTTTACAAAATATTGCGGGCTTAACTCCCGTGAAACGGCGTGAAGAGAGGAAGCGCAGGCAGCAATTACCCGGAGAGAATAGGGAAAAGGAAGAATCCACCGAAGACGAACAGGACGAGTCAGTTGGCGAACAGGACCTGGGCAATCCACCACAAGGGCGGGTCGATAACGAAAATGGTCGGAATCCCGATAGCGTCGGGATTGATTACTGTGCTTGACTAAAATTGATAAACGATGGCTGGAAAAGACATCAAAATAAGCAATAATCAATTAAAAGGATTAGGATAATAAATGTCAGAAACAGCAAAACGAATTCTGAAGAGTGACGATGTTAAATTTGAAGGCCAGTTCCATCTTGATCTGGCGCAGGCCGGGTCCGCTAAAAATAGACTAAAACAGATAAGTACAGCATCTGCTGCGCCACAGGCTCGTATTGTGGAAAACCATCCCGAATTCGCTGTTATAGAGGTAATCTGTTCCTGCGGTGCAGGAATTTATTTAAGATGTGAATATACCGGTGCCCAGGCTCCGGAGGGTTCCCAAACGCAAAACGGCACGCTTGAAACCTCTAACAAGGTACCTGACCAAGCGAAATAAAAGGAGAAAAGTACAATGCAAACTAACCAAAAAACCGTTGTTTTACTGATTTCCCTAATATCTATACTTTTACCGTCGGGCTGCACGCTTACTAAAGAACCGGGAAAGCTATCTGTTCAGCCTGGCTCTATGCAACCACCGCAGCAACAAGTCAAACCATTGCCGAGCGATTCTGTTGCAAAAAGGTTCCAGGAATCTGCACCACAAGGCCCAACTGTGGTGCAGTCCGCGATGGAATTGTCGAAGAAACACGCGCAACTCTCTGAGGAAGCGGCTGTACTACGGCAGCAAAACCATGACCTTTCCATCAGGAATCAGCAGCTTAAAGACCAGCTTGCTGCTCTTGAGGCTCAATTGCAGCAGACACAAAAAGAACTAACTGAGGCAAATGACGTTCTGATTGAGATGCGTATTGAGTTGAATAATTGGAAAACCGATATCCTGGGTTTTCGTGATGAGATACGTGACGCTGAAACAGAGCAGCTTAAAGCACTGCTTAAAATACTCAAAATTCTTGGCGGAGAGGCCAAGGCAGAATCAGACCAGGCCGAAGATACAAGCTCATACACCATATCTCCAACGAAGCCCGGCCAGTCTGAACCGTAAGAAACTCCAAGTTAAGGTGAATTGAATGGATAGTTCAAAAGCGCTATTATCATATTGCATATCCGACGGAGGCAAGTCCGCCACGGGCGGATATCGTATTGCCTGTCCGCCGGACAGAGGTGGAATTATCGGTATCGTATCGCGTATTTCGTGTATTTTACGAAATACCCAATACGCACAAAGCACTGCGAAATTATTATTATTACTGGCAGTTCTTTCATCAGGCTGTACTGTCTATGGTATTTTTGGAGCTTCTGCCCCTGCCGCGGGCTACTATTATCTGAATCCGGATAAGCGTTTAGATACGATCGGGAGGGTTGTTATTGTTGAGTTGAACAACGATTCGAGTTACCCTCAAATCTCAACCGATATCACCGAAGCGCTTTTTCAGGCATTACAAAAGAAGCAAGTTTTCGGTTTAACTGTCGTTGGCCAGCAGGATGCTTCGTGGCGGAGTTTGCAATTGGATTTTGAATCAACATACACCCTTGATCAGATAATGGCAATCCGTGAGACGTTAAAGTGCGATG
>CAYGBH010000347.1:0-4793 GCA_964348055.1 uncultured Pirellulales bacterium | reverse complement strand
AGCGGTTATTTTTCTTATGCTATGAACTCGTGCCTCGAACTTGACGAAAACTGCTGGCCGCCTCACGGATACAAGGGCACTGGCTGGCATATGCCCAGCTTTTTGAAAACAACATCCATAAGCAATCCCGCTCGTCTAATCCTTCTCTTCGACCAACTGCTCGATCCTAAAAAGGGTTACGGCGGCAAGAAATATAATCCCACGGCGGGAAAATATTGCGGCAGCTATCCCAAGGCGTTCAGCGCACGCCACGCCAAATCAAGTGGCTCATTAGGCGGCTCGGTTCTCTACTGCGACTACCACGTGGAATGGAAGGCCTCGGTATGGAAATCAAATTGGCCGCAAGATTTGGAGGTGCCACCACTCAGCGATCCTGACTGGTACCCTTGAGCATTAAAGCAGTCAATATAGAAAATATTTTTTATTATGTTACAAATTTTAATGGAGCAGATGATGAAAAGAACGAAGTTAATGATTATGATTATTGTGACCATACTTGGATCGGTCGGATTGGTACAGGCGTCTGCACTTTCAATCTATGAAATCCAGTACACCACCGATGCTAATGGCACCAGCGGCCAACACGGTAATCTGGTCGATTGTGTCGGTGGAATAGTAATACACAAGTCTTCCAGTGCCAGGACAAAGCTTACGCTGTATGACCCAGCTAACCCTGATGGCTGGGGCGGTATCATGGCAAAGGACCGTTATGGAGTGGGAGCTTTCGCTGACGTAAATGTCGGCGATTGGGTTTCTTTTACCAATGTTGAAGTCGAAGACTTTAAGGGAACCACATTTCTGCAGTACAAAAGCGAAAACGACCCTAACTTCACCATAGTCAATACGAACAACCCTCTGCCGAAGCCGCTGGCCGTAACAGTTGACGAAATTGCCGCCCCTGTCGAGGGTCTCGACGCGTGGCTCGTGGCCGACCACAACGCCGAAAAATATGAGGCAATGCTGATCAAAGTCATAGACGTCTATGTAAAGGACACCGGTTACGGAAAGGCTTACGACAACTACATACTTGAAAGCAACGCTGACCCAAACCTTGCCTGTTGGGCCTCCGACTATATGAACGAAGACAGAGATGGAATCTATCACCCTTATATAGAGATAGGCCAAAATTTCTGCGGCGTAGCGGGAGTTCTGGAACAATACACAGCAGAGAAATACGGTATTTATTACGATTATTACCAGTTACTCACAACCAGCACCGAGGATTTCACTATTCACCAGACCGCGGATTTCGACTATGATTGTGACGTCGACTTTGTCGATTTTAGCACTTTTGCCGGACATTGGCTGAAAGATGGATGCAACGAGCCGGATTGGTGTGGCCGAGCCGACCTCACGAAAGACCAGCCAAACGGAATTGTAGATACCTTCGATTTATTGAAATTTGCTCAGCATTGGCTCGAAGGCAGGTAAGAGCTATAATATAAGTTCGACAGAAAAGACAAGGATTTCATTCAAGGAAAAACACAAATGAAAAAAGATCATATTCTGGGAATATTGTTTTTTAGTGGACTGTGGGGTATTTCGGAAGCTGTTCTGGGCGATGCTCTGTATCGTGCAGATGTGCCTTATGCGTCGGTTCCTTTAACCGTTATAGGTTTTGTCATAATGAGTTTTGCCACGGTGTATTTCCCGCAAAAAGGCACCGCGACTGTCATTGCGGCTTGTGCGATGTTGTACAAGTTTCTAAACACCCCATTTTTTGGCTGCCATCTTCTGGGCATTTTTCTGACGGGTGTTTGCTATGATTTGTTTTTCAGTGTATTTGCGGTAAGGAACCGGTCGCTTTCCGCGGCGGCGGCTACCTATCTGAGTTATGCTTCGTTTGCCCTGATGATTACTTATGCCTTCCGGTATGACTACTGGGTACAGGCAGGGCTTGCCGGGATTCTGCGACATATTGGAATCAGCGGCAGCATAGCCGCTTTGGGATGCGCCGTTTTGGTGCCGTTGAGCTTCCGTCTGGCTGAACTGCTCAAGGCAAATTTTGCCACGCCTTTCAGATTGCGATTGCAGTTGGCTCCGGGCAGTGTCTCAGCGGTTACCATCGGATTGTGGGTCTTTGGCATAATGACATATATTTCTTGAATCAACAGCCGCTCCGGTAGGTTTCTTTTCGCTATCATAACAAAGAAGGCAACTGATGGTATCAATACGAAACAAGCTTATTCTGTGGGTGGGTGAGAAACACTCCGGCAAAACAACCAGCGCTGCCGACCTTGCCCGAACCGCTCGAGACGAGGGATTTAACGTCGCCGGCCTGTTGGCGCCTTCTTTGTACCGTGACGGCAGATTGATAGGATTTGATGCGCTTGACCTGGGAAATGGAAAACGCGCGCCTCTGGCAAGACTTCAAACAAACCCAGGCAAAACTGGGCCGTTCACTTTCACCACCGATGGACTAAAACTCGGTAATGCCGCCCTGAGCGCAGAGGCCACGAAATCTGCCGACCTTGTTATGGTTGACGAATTCGGCCCTCTGGAACTAAACGGCCAAGGCTGGCGCAAAAATGTAGATTCATTATTGTCTTCGAGCAACGCAGTCATATTACTTGTCGTCCGGCGGGAACTGACCGAAGAAGTTCAGCGGTTATATGCACATACCCCCTACCGGAAGCTTGCCGCAACTGAGCCGAGTTCCATCGACGATTGTTTAACTATGCTCAAGTACCACCGCCCGCTGCCCTGAGGGATAAAATGATTAAGCTTGATGGAATGCTAATGATAGGTTCTGCGTCGACCAACGTAGGTAAGACGGAGCTGGCATGCGCGCTTATCAGGAAATTCGGCAAGAGCGGTAATATCACAGGGATAAAAGTTACTACCATAAAAGAAAAAAACGGGCAGTGCCCCCGCGGCGGCGAGGGTTGCGGTGTTTGCTCCTCGCTGGATGGAGTATATTGCATTACAGAAGAGACCGACGAAGGTTCTGACAAAGATACGGCGAGACTTCTTGCAGCCGGTGCAAGTCGAGTTTTCTGGCTGCGTGTTATGAAAACACATCTAAGAGAAGGACTGACCGCCCTGCTGGATGTAATCGGCCCTGACGCGGTTTCGATTTGCGAATCAAACTCACTGCGTCATATGGTCGAGCCGGGACTATTTCTTATGGCCAGGAAAAAAGACTCGAAAGTTTGGAAAGATTCGGCCCAGGAGGTAAGAAAATATGCCGATAGAATTGTGGTTTCCGACGGCAGTGGCTTTGATTTTGACCTCGAACGCATAAAGCTTACAGACGGCAAATGGACAATGAAAGCCCAGGCAACGGCGGTAATCATGGCAGGCGGAGGCAGCAGCAGGATGGGGACAGATAAGAGCATGTTGCCGATTAACGGCAAGCTTATGATTGCGAGAATCTGTGAGCAGCTTCGAGGCTGTTTCGACCAGATACTTATAAGTGCCGATGAAGCCGACAAGTTTGCGTTTCTTGGCTTCGAGGTTGTCCCGGACAAAGTGCCGGAGCAGGGACCTTTGATGGGTATAGCTTCGGCTCTGGAGGTCTCTGCCAGTGAGCTTAATTTTGTGGTGGCCTGCGATATTCCGGATATAGACATCGGCTGCGTAAGAAAGATGCTTGCGCAAGCAATTGAAAGCCGAGCAGACATAGTTATCCCAACAACCCGGAAGCGGCAAGCGTCAAAAACCGGAACACGCGATAACCGCTACTACGAGCCGCTCTTTGCGGTGTACCGCAAAAGTGCGCTGGGAGCCATAAACAAGGTGCTGTCATCAGGGGGACATAAAATAAGTGACGTGTTTGCTCTATGTAAGGTCGAGTATATTGAGTTGGATAGTGCTCAGTGGCTTGTGAACATCAACACTATGGCCGAATATGAAGAATTTCGGAAAAAGTACGAGCAGCGAGCAACGAAATGCCAATAGAGGACACAAACCACAATGGCTCACGAAGGTCTTTGGGAACAACTTGACAAGCTCGACGGCACCAAAACAGCACAACGGGTGAAATGTCAATTCCTCGGCAACCCCGAGCGTTACGTTATTACCCTGCTGAACGCCGAATATACAGTTAATCTTTCAGACAGACAGATTTCTTTTGTCCAGCCAGGTTCGCCAAATAGACCGGCGGAGTTTCTTGAACAGCTCTGCATTCTTGCATACCTGATAAATGCTCAGGACCTGCCACTTGCCAAAAAGCTTGTCACGGCGCAAGCTCTACCGGGCGGGCAGTTTTTCTTCCGCGGCCTGCACAGCCTCCCCACCGAAAAATTAGCGGAAGCTTTTGGTGACTGTCCCCAAGAATTACACCGGATTTCGGTGCAGTTCGACGCTAAACAATGTGAATACGGTGATGCTTCAATCGAGTTGTTTGTACTGCCGCGGGTGCCATTGACGATAGTGATTTGGCGCCGGTGTGAGGAATTCGAGGCTCGAGCATCAATACTATTCGATGAAACTGCCGCTGCTCACTTGCCTCTGGATGCCCTGTTAGCCGCTGCGAATCTGACTGTGGAGACATTGATAAAAGCCGCCACAGAGAGCAGTTAGACTGCTCTGTTATCATCAAAGAGCTTCAGAATATACACTGTTTGTAATGGGGGTGGTTGTCCATCCGGCCGGGAAGTCAGGACCTTGTTGTGATGGTGAACACTTGTTAGCTGATTGCGTATAGATTAGCGAACCGGATAGCTTGATATTATTAGAAAAAAGTTTCTTAATGCACAGAAGAGTGTTTGACAGCGCGACAGAAAGGCGTTAAAATTTCAAGTTCCCGTTTTTGCTGAATTCTACACCATTTAGATTTAGGAGCACACGCG
>CAYGBH010000346.1:2872-4794 GCA_964348055.1 uncultured Pirellulales bacterium | reverse complement strand
CCAGGAATACGAGTGGCTGCGAGACTGGGAAGTAGTTTAGTCGCTTTATAAGCAATCAGAACTTTGATGATTGACAGAATGGCGGTTGCATCGGGGCTTGTCAGATATTATAGGGTTTAGATTAGCGGCGGGTGCTATTGTGCCCCGCCGTTTTGCTTCGCAAAAGCAAAGCAGTGGGACCACTTTGATTTGGTCTAAATATAAGGAGAAAAAACGGTGCATTCGCATAATCGAACTAAGTTGTATCTTGGCGTGGGGATACTCGTTTTTACAGCTTTGGCCTGGGTGTTCACTGTTTGTTTTGCAGAGCAGTCGCAGGCTGAAAAAACGGATGGAAACAGCAAGTGCTACGTGTGTCATCCGGCTTTGAAGACTGAGGAGCTCACGATGAACCATCTGGGTATGGGTATTACCTGTGACGAATGTCACGGCCCCTCGACCGAGCACATGCACGATGAGATGCTAATGACCCAGCCCGACCTTTTGTTCGGCCGGGCTGAAGTAAACAAAATGTGTTCGAATCCTTCTTGCCACAAGCCGGGCGGCCAACGCACTGTTTATGGTCGTCAGGACCACGCCGACCCTGTGGCGGTGGAGGCCTTTTTCAAGAAATGGCGTGGCCGAATGCGGCCGAACGGCCGGACCGTCACGACCGATTCGGTCTGCACGGATTGCCATGGAAAGCACAACCTCGACAAGCCGACAGCAACACAACCTGAGAGTGAGCAGCCTGCCGAGTGGATTGCTGCCTTCAACGGCCGTAATCTTACCGGCTGGCAGCCCTCGGGCTCCGCTTCCTGGACTGTCAAAGGAGGGCGAATCGTTGCAACACCCGGCGCCAGCGGTAAAAGCGGTGCTTTGTGGACACAGGCGCTATACCAGGACTATCTGCTGGCGGTGACGTTCCGAGCCACGTGGCCCATCCACGCCGGAGTCTGGCTGCGTGCTGCAGGTTCCAGGCACGGCCCGCGGATTGAGATATTCGACAGCCGTGAACCCGAAGCCTTTACCGGCAGTGTCTCGGTGCCTGGTAAGGGACTGATTCTGGTAAACATGCGCGAGGACTTTATAGAGCGCGAAAGCTGGAACACGCTCTCGGTCAGAGTTGAAGGCGATAGAATCCAGGTCTGGTTAAATGCAGAGGAAATCGGTGCCGTCCGCGCAGCAGGCCCTGTGAAAGGTAAAATCGGGCTGTATATCGAGGGGGAAAATACATCTAAATCTTCGGAATTATCTGTTCGCGAAGTGCAAATTCTACGGCTGAGTAAAGCACAGTAAAAAGTACCTATATTTACAGACGTTTGAAATTCAAATTTTCAGAAATTGGGAAAATTGGGGATTTCTCAGTTTTTTCAGGTTCATTTCTCTGCGGATCTTGGTTTTTAGTTTAATAATGGGGGCATTCTTGTTAACATACAGAGGGTGGGGAATATGGGCAAAATAAAAACGTCAAAAAAGTGAGTATAAATTGGTATAAATTGGTTGTAAATTTACATAAACTCTCACTTTTTGATTACAAATTGACCTAAAATAAGCACTTTTTAAAAATTAACATTTTGTTAATATAGGAAAGATGGGAAATCTTTCAAAGACTGGTTTACATTGATTTTTTAGCCACAGAGGCCACAGAGATAAAAGAGAATTCAGGAGATAGAAGCCTGGATTAGTTAATTGGTTAGTTAGTTGATTATAAATAGTGAGCTAAAATGAACTAAAGTTACTAAAGTATGCTAAAGTTAGAGACCGGAAAAGCGCAGAATGTCGAATGTTGAGCAAGGAATTTTGAATGACGAAAGATAGATCCTTCGACTGCGCTCAGAGCTTCATTCTATTCAGGGCTACGGCTAATTCAGGGCAGACTAATTCAACTATATTCAAGTCTGGCCCACGTTAAGTAAATCTACTTGGCGTCGGTAGGTGTC
>CAYGBH010000346.1:0-2772 GCA_964348055.1 uncultured Pirellulales bacterium | reverse complement strand
GCGCCACCTAGCACATTGTTGCGATAACGTACAATTCTATTGTTACAAGTGTATGTCACGTAAGGTGACAAGATGCTTTTTAACTGTGGTAGACTCAGTATGACAACGGATAGAGAAATTCACTAGGTGTTGGCGCCACCTAGTTTTTATAGATTCTTCTATCTACGATTGAAAAGGATATGAAGAAGCTTACAGTTCTGCGTTAGATGTTATTGACGGGTAGTGATTAAGGCTCTCGGCTTGTCTGCAAATAGCGCATAAAAATTCCTGTCACGCGCCCATTCGACTACACTCAAGACAGGTTTTGTACGAGACAGGCAGAGCTACGGCTAATTCATGGCAGATTTCTTCAACTATGTTTGGGGCAGGCTCTTCGGGCGCGATTAAGATTGTGATCCACAGGTGGGAAATCGTAAGTTTTTCACTTATTAACGCAAAGGTTAGTCTGCGCGGTCAGTTCTTGAAAATGATTCTCTGGTCTTCCACCAGAAAAGGATTCCTACGGATGCACCACCCAGATGGGCGAGCGCCGAAACATTGCTGAAACCAGCGGTCTGCCAGTACGCTCCAAACAATTGAAATAGAATCCATATTGCCAACATAACACCCACTGGAATGCGGATCCAGCGGAACCACCAAATCATACCAACACTGGCTTTTGGAAATCGGAGGCAATAATATGCCAGGATACCGGAGATTCCTCCACTTGCCCCCACACAGGGCACTGTTGCGCGCGGATCAACAAGGATATGGACAATATCTCCAACAATAGCCGCTATTGCTATAAGAAGTAAATAATTACGCTTTCCGAGAACATCCTCAGTATTATCACCAAAAACCCAGAGGAAATAAAGATTGCCAATCAAATGCAGAAGGCCACCGTGCAGGAAAAAAGAACTAACAAACGTGAATCCAAAGTACCGCATAAATTGGGCTGGAATCAATCCGAGATTTACAACAGCAGCTTCAAGATCACGCAGGGCGATGATACTCACTAAGGCGATTGCGGCAGCCAATGACCACGTCACTACCGGCTTATGTTTAATCGGAGTGTAATTGTACTCTATAGGTATTCCAAAAAGCGCAGGAATAACCTCCCACCAGCGGTCAGGACTACTACTTGACATTTCTTGGTATTGTTTTTCCTTCTCGAGTGACTCAAGCCGTGCTAATGCAAGGGCCTCTCTTGCCTCCACAGATAAGTCTGGCTCTTGTGGTTTATTTGTCTCGACTTTGGGGAGACGCTCGAATTCCTGAGGGTCAAACCAGATGAAGTGACATCTCGTACAGATGTCGAGGTATTCGGTCTTTTCCTCGCTGATAATTGGGACTTCAGGCATAGTGTGTCTACACGCGGGACACTGTCTACTTCCAACATACTGCCCGGATCGCGCTCTCTGCCACATCCGATTGACCAAAGGCCGTGGTATTACCTTTCTGACGACTTCGAGGGTAACAGCTCGGCCGTCACACAAGGGGCATACATAGAAAAGGCCGAATCTATTGCCGTTCTTGTTTAACGGTGTTTTACAGCTTGGGCAAGTGAACATATCTAATTGAGAATGTCTGACTATTGATTATATAATTCCATATAAGACGCCTATATATAGCATGTGAGCTAATCAACGTTGAAGAACTCCGCTTCTGCGGGTAATATTATGGTCGGGATTGTTGGGAAAGGCAAGGTTTTTTTTCGTCGCTTGTCGCTCGCTGCTCGTGTCTCGTAGAGTGAGGAGTGAGCTAAAGTAAATTAAAGTGCCTAAACCTGTCCCGAGCGAAGCCGAGGGAGTGAGCTAAAGTTGGAGGGCGGAAGACGGGGCAGGCAGAAAGTTGGCGATTATGGCCAGAGTTGCTCTTCGAGCCAGTTATCGGCGAGGAGGCAGAAGTCTTTGAAGTTTATCTGGTCGTCAGCGTTCAAATCAGCAGGGGACATGAGCGGCACGTCGAGAATGCCCGTGCCATTTGTCGCTACATAAGCAATCTCGGCTTCCGAAAGGGCGTAATCATAAATGCGAAAGTCGTCGAGCAGGCCGTCGTAGCCGCCGTACCAGCCGGAGCCGATTTCGAAGGAGGTGATTCCTGAAACCAGTGACGTTGCGCCCGTGCGGCTGTCATAAAGGACTCCGTTTAAGAAAATCTGCATTTTCCCGGCTTCGGCATCTTTAGTGAATGCCCAGTGGTTCCAACGGCCGGACCATTCACTCTTATATCGGTGGTCTCCGCTAAGTCGGCCGTCGAAAGACCAGGGCGAGCCGCAATCCCAATTATATTCGCCCCCGCTGCTTCGCTTTTGCGAAGCAAGACGGCGGGGGTTATACCAGCAGCCGAGATTGATGGCTATCGCAGGGTCATAAACACCATAAGTATAATCTGAGCAGCACACCGTATCGGTGAGATGCGGGCTATCGGCGCCATGCTGCCAGAAAGCGATGGTGATGGCGGTGCTGATTTTCGAAAACAGAAAAGCGGCGCCGGTTATTTCCACAGAGTCGTTATAACCGTCGAAGCTGATTGCCTGGCCATAGACGCCGGGGACATAAATTGGGCTGCCGCGCGGCTGGCCGTTGAAGCCGCCGGCGCTGTCGTAGGCGTTGCCGTCAAACTTGTACCAGGCTGCCGGAGCATTAGGAGCCGCTACAGGGTAAATATTGTGCCTTGTATTGAGCCAGCTATATGCCATTTCTTCAAGGTCATCAAAGCCGACGGCGCAATCACTATTGAAATCGGCATCCGGCCTGTTCTCTTCCAGGCACCTGGACGGATACAGCCTGA
>CAYGBH010000345.1:2023-4811 GCA_964348055.1 uncultured Pirellulales bacterium | reverse complement strand
AAGTTGCAGCAAGACATACCTGCCCAGGATATTAAAACACATCGGTCGTCTCTACACAGATGGTTTGCTCCTGCCGGCGGTTCAATCTCACCTTGGCGTGTAGCGGCTGCTACGGCCATTGCAATCGCGGTTCTTCTGCCTTTAAGCTATGGTGCCACTGAGACAGTAAAACACATTATAAAGACATTTGAGGCTAAGTTTGTGTATCCTCAAGACGATGGAGGAGCGCATGTATATGGAGTGGGAGCAGGCATCGGTTCTTCTGACCCCAACTTTACCGAAGAAGATGCGCTCGAGAAGCAACAAGAATTCTATCAGCTTTACAAGGAAGGAAAGGCTGAAGAGATCAAGCCTGGCATTTGGGTAGCCATTCTCTCAGATGGCGAAGCATTTGGATTCAGTGGCGACCCCGAATTCCTCGGCTTGTCAGATGCCGAGCGAAGAGACCTTCTTAAGAAACAGTTCGATGAGATTCACGAATTAAGAAAAGCCGGCAAGTACGAAAGGACCTTCATCAAAGAAGTAGAGAAGAACGGCGTAAAGATACGTCTCTATGAAGATCGCTTTACTTTATCAAATGGCAAGGTTATAACGATGGGAGCCGGCGAAGGCGAACAAGTAAAAGGTGAGGATGACAAGGATTAGTTCGAAAAAGGCATCAAGGGAGCCAGACGTCTCCCTTGCAGCACCACGCTATATCTCCGCGAATGTTGCGCCGAAGACATCGGCGGTGAAGAAATAAACTTCCGTATCTGGCTCTTTCCAGGCATCAGCCTCAAGGCCCGCTTTATGTGCGCAGCAGTACGAAAGAAATTCCTCCTTGCTCCAGCCGGTCTCTGTGGCAACCTGCGGCAGGAAACAACCCGAAGCGGGTCCTTTTTTTATATAGATGCCGTCGACGCCGAGCCGCAGACTCAGCGGCTCATCGGCCCGCTGCAAAGGCGAGAGAACCGATATCTCGATATCTATTTCTTCCAGTTCTTCGGGGGTTATCCGGTCAGCAAAAAAACGTGGGTCACCGGTAGCCGAGGCCTTTGCCATCTCAGCAACCAATTCAATCAGCGGGCTTTCAGAGGTAAATTGGCCGATGCAGCCTCGCAATCGACCCTTGTTTTTCAATGTTACAAAGCAGCCGCAAGGGGCATTTAGTTCAGGGTCGTCCGATCGGGGTTTCTCCGCCGGCTGCCGCCTGATAACCGCCTCAACGGTATCACGGGCAACGCCTAAAAGTGTCTGTTTTTGAGCATCGTTCATTTTTCATCCACCAAATAAACGGCCAATCTTCCTTATTACATAAACCGCACAGATGAGCAATATAATAACAACAACGGTGGCAATATTGAAATATTTTTCTATCACAGGCCTGATTCTTTTGCCCTTCCAGCCCATCAGGAAAAAGGGCGTGAGCTACTTTATAAGAAAGTAATGATTTATGGAGTTTTAGACTATTTATGGGCAAATATTATGGTTAGAATACAAAAATGGAAAGCAAAATGTTGATATTTGTAAAAGGTTTCTTAATGGGGGTTTGTGATTTAATACCTGGGATTTCTGGGGGTACGGTTGCTTTTATAACCGGGATTTATACTCGATTAATAGAGTCGGTAAGAAGTTTCTCTCCTAAATTAATCTATGACATTTTTACATATCCAATTAATAGAAAAACAGACAGTCTGAAAGAGGATATTAAAAAATTAGATTTAATTTTCTTGTTGATTCTGATACTGGGTATTATTAGTGCTTTTGTAGTTGGGGCAAGGGTTATCAGGTTCTTATTAAGGGATTATTTTGCATATACTTTATCTTTTTTCATCGGGCTAATTTTGGCCTCTTCCAAAATAATCTTTAATCATATTCAAAACCACGAGGTAAAGAATATTTTATTCGGTTTTTTGGGATTTATACTGGGGCTTTCATTTTCTATACTTGTGCCTTTAACTGTAACCCCTAGTTTAGGATATGTTTTTTTGGGGGGAGTTTTTGCTGTTAGTGCTATGTTTTTACCAGGTGTTTCAGGTGCTTATATATTATTAATAATGGGTTTGTATGAATTTATGATTAATGTATTAAATAATATTTTGAAGAATATAAGTTACCTTCTAATATTTATTCTGGGTGCTTTGATAGGTGCTTTTAGTATTTCAAGAATTATATCATTTCTCTTTAAGAAGAACAGGTGCAGAACACTCTATGTGCTTCTTGGGCTTGTAATTGGAGCTTTAAGTACCCCTTTAAGGAAAATTGTTGAAACCACTTCATTTCGGATATCAAATGTTTTTATTATGGTCTTTTGTCTCCTGTCGGGCATAGTATCTGTAGTTCTTATCACAAGTTATAGGAAAGCTTACGAACGAAAAATGCAGACTGCAGAAGAGAAAATCAAAAACGATTAACAAATATGCCACCACGCAACTTTTTCGTCGTGCGATTCATTACTTACTATATCATCATTCGACATTCAATATTCCTCATTGTTCGAGTCCTTCAAACAGACCAGGGCCATCGTCCGTTGGTTCCCGGATGGATTTCTGCCTTGCGGTCTCTTCTTGTCCGGAAGGGAATTTTATGACCTTTGCTTCTGTATCGGATTTCGTTTGTGGTTCTTCCTTGTCAGCGGGAATGAAGGGTATCAGTCCCAACCGATACGCTTCTTCCTGTACCTGGCGGGGGGCGGTGCGGATATCCATGACAAAGCCGTTGACTTCCAATATCCAGACCAGCGGGTTGTCCTCGATCATAGCAGGCTTGCACCAGTCCGGGTCCAGCTGAATCAGGTCAAGCTCGTCGC
>CAYGBH010000345.1:614-2013 GCA_964348055.1 uncultured Pirellulales bacterium | reverse complement strand
AAACCTTCCGCCAACTGTGCCGGTGTCATATAGGGGCTTTGATTGGGGTCATGCAAAAAATTGACCCAGCCGACAGCGTGAACTATCCCGCTGGCCCAGCCGGCCGGCCTGCCTTTTTTGACCGGTAAATCAGCCAGGCACAGAGCAAACGCCATCTCACGACAGAGTTGCCGATAGTCCTCGTTGAGGTACTTCTGGCATAACGCATCTGTCAATTCCACGATCCTTGTGAGCACCTCCTCAAATTCTTCCGGAATATTCATACTGACTTCTTTAATCACCCTTCACTTCCTTTATTCTCGTTCTTTTTCTCATTTGCAAATTTTCCCGCCGGCCCGCCGGCCATGAACAACACCGCAAACCGCGTTACCAAAGCACCCAAAAGAATACAACTTAAAATGACTTGAACCACCAAGAGAACACGCCCGATCGAATATTCTGGATTTGCAGCTACACGACGAAAACCTAATGTCGACATTGTGCCGACCGAATAATAAAAAGCATGAACAAATCCCCTAATATCGCCCACCTTTCCGTTAATAATAACACACCTCGGCCACAGCCGATAAATGCCTGCGAAGATGAATGCTGAGCTGAACAACACCAATAGAATTCGCCACGTAGACCTGCCATAATCAGTAAACCACCAGAACATGCGGACCGGCCATTTGAATCCGCCAAGCTTTCTATACCTATTCTCCCATCTAATCTGCCTGAAGTTACACTTAATGAGCAATTTCGCCCTGTGGTTTATCCTTACTTGGTTGAGGCCAACGACGCCACTGAAATTTGTATAACGATCAATCTTACATCTCCAAAGATTGGTAGAACCATTGACAAGAACTCCTTCTAACCCCGCACCTCCCAGATGTGCGCCGCTGAGGTTAGCGCCTCTCAGATCAGCTCTGGGAAGATTAACTCTTTCCAGATGGGCTTGACGTAGATCCACGCATTCCAGAGAGACCTCTTTATAGAGTTGTTCATCCTCTGGATGGTATTGCCAAGAATCCCAAGATTCCAGATGACCTTCGTATAGTCTAGCCTCTTCTAAATTTGCTTTATATAGGTTCGCACATCTGAAATTGGCTCGCCAAAGGGTAGCAGCTTCCAAATGGGCCTCTCTAAGCTGTGCTTGTTCCAAATTAGCGTGACTGAGGTTTGCAAGTTCCATGTGGGTGCCTACTAGGTTCGCATTGGTAAGATCAGTTCCTCTCAATCTCACTTCTCTCATGTTAGCAAGTTCGATGTTCGCCCCTTTTAGAAAAGCTTTATGGATGATTGCGTTCTCCAGGTTGGCACCTATGAGGTTCGCGTCCTCAAGATGTGCCTCGCTGAGGCAAGCTTTTTCCAAATTAGCGTGGCTTAGATTTGCCCTTTCCAGATGTGCACCTCTAAGGTT
>CAYGBH010000345.1:0-604 GCA_964348055.1 uncultured Pirellulales bacterium | reverse complement strand
ACGAGTTCGCGCACTCCAAATCGGCCCCCTGGAGGTGCGCCTCCTCCAGATGAATCTCTCCATGAAAGCCCAATCGCAACACTGTATGAAGGAGCACATCTTTCATGTAAGATTTGCGAAGGTAAGCACCTTGCAACCAAACATCTTTGGCTGCATGCTCTTTACGCCAGTCGTTCCACCGGATCAGATTCCTTTTATCTGAGCAGCGTTTGAGCATCTCATATTGGTCCAGGTCGCACCGTAATCCTTTCTTTAGAAGCTCCTGATCTAACCGGCGCTGCTCCTTCGGTTTTTCATTCTTTGATTCCGATTCGCCCATTTATCTTTCCGGACAGTGTACTTTCCTTTTTGAGTTTTGGTTTGTCATTTTGCTTATTGCATTTTCTTTTTGATTTTCGTCTTTGGCCAATTTTCGTGTCCAGAATACGGAGAACCTGTTATAATGTCAACGAGCAACTATGGACAGTAAAGAACAATTTGAAACTGTTGGTGACGGATTATTAGTAAGAGCGCCGGCCAAAATCAACTTAAGTCTGCTCGTGGCCAGCAAGCGTCCTGACGGTTACCACGAATTAGAAACGATAATGGCCAAGGTCAACTGGTA
>CAYGBH010000344.1:0-4834 GCA_964348055.1 uncultured Pirellulales bacterium | reverse complement strand
GTGCAATTACCAACGGCAGGATACCTGCTGCGAAAAACTGCGACAGAAAAGCCGAGGGCTGCAATTTGAATATTGTAAAACAGACGCAAGAGACAGATATTCGTTACGCACTATGCTGCAGCTACACTTATGGCGGACAAACAGCCGCAGTGGTACTAAAAGGGCCGGATTGAATATCGAAATCCGAAATTCGAAACAATACCGAATGACCAAAATTCAAATGACCCAAATAAAACTTCCATGTCATGCTGAGCGAAGCGAGGCATCTGGCCTTCGAATTGGAGATTCTTCGCTCGCTGAATGCTCGCTCAGAATGACAGCTAAGCTGTCAACTTGAACATTAGAATTTCGAATTTGTTTCGTATTTCGTGCTTCGGATTTCGAATTTTTGGGCTATACGCCAAACGTAAGACAGAGAAATAAATGCTTGTGAAAGATATGACTGAGCGTGTGGTAATAACTGGAATGGGCATTGTTTGTCCTTTAGGTCACGATGTAGATACACTTTGGCAGGCAATATTAGCAGGTAAAAGCGGAATGGCCAAAACCACCATTTTTGATGCCTCGACATTCCCGACTACATTCGACGCCGAAGTAAAAGACTACGACTTTCGAAAATACACGAAGAATCCGCAGTTGCACGAACACGGCAGTCGGGGCTGCGGATTCGTTATCAGCGCTGCGGTCCAGGCCTGCCGACAGGCTGGGATTGACGTGGAAACCGCCGAGCCTACCGACAGGATAGACCGCGGCAGATTAGGAATTTACTTGGGAGCAGGCGAGGGCTCCGTTGACAATGACGCATTTTTCGCTGCGATTCTCGAAGGATGGGATGCAGACAAAAACGAGATGGATTGGGGGAGGTGGGCAAATGTCGCTTTTGGCAGGATGGACGCAATGCGTGAACTTGAGCAGGAGCCGAATATGTGCGCCGCTCATATCGCAATACTCACCGGTGCACGCGGGCCCACGAGGAGCTGCCTTACCGCTTGTGCAGCCAGCACTCAGGCCGTAGGCGAAGCAATGATGATGATTCGCAGGGGCGACGCAGACGTAATCATTGCAGGGGGCGTACATTCAATGATACACCCGCTGGGCCTTATGGGTTTTAACCGTCTTACCGCCCTATCGACAAGAAATGACAGTCCGCAAACAGCATCAAGGCCGTTCTCAGCCACCAGAGACGGCTTCATACTTGGCGAGGGCGCCGCGATTCTTATTCTCGAATCTTTGAGTTCAGCGAAAAAAAGAGGAGTGGAAATCTCAGCTGAGGTCATCGGCTACGGCAGCAGTTCCGACGCGTTCAGAGTTACTGACATGCATGAGCAGGGCAGAGGTGCGATACAAGCCATCACCGCGGCACTTGCCGACGCCGGCATCAGCTACAAAGATGTCGATTACATAAATGCCCACGGCACAAGTACAATGGAAAACGACTCGATAGAGACCAAGGCCATCAAAGCGGTCTTCAAAGAGAAAGCGAAAGATACTCCTATCAGCAGCGTCAAGAGTATGTTTGGACACTTAATCGGCGCAGCCGGGGCCGCAGAACTGATTACATGCGTCCTGGCTATCCGAGACAATATAGTTCCGCCGACAATGAATTTAATAGACCGCGACCCTGAGCTTGATTTGGATTATGTGCCAAACGAGCCGAGAAAAATGCCGGTCAACGTTGCAATAAACGAGTCTTTCGGATTCGGCGGACAGAATAACGTTGTAATTATTAAACGTTTCTCGTGACCTATGACCCGAGAAATTGAGTTACGAGCAACGAGCGACGAAATATGATTGACGTTGGTTCGACGGGAAGGTACACTCCACGATATGCTACAGCCGAAAGCCCTGATTTTACAAGCATGGTCAATAACACAGTAAAAAGAGAGGAAGCATGAAGAAGCCAGTCATTATAAACCCCGTTGCGGCTGTTCTTATAGTGGTCCTGGCAGGTAGCTGCCAGGTCGGTGGGCCTTCCGACGAAGAACTCATCGACTGGACAATGACCGATTGGAAAGCAGCTCTAAAAGCCCAGGACTTGGACAGGCTTATGGCGACGTATTCTGAGAACTACTCCTCGGCCAGAGCCAGCAGCAAGGACTCGGCACGAGAGCGAATGACGGGAATCTTCGACCGCAGCTACATGGATAATGTCAAGGTCAATCTCGAAAACGCCAAAATCAAGATTAAGGGGGACAAGGCCCAGTTCGGTCCCGTTGAATTCATCTCCGATGAAGGCAAGTTTTCTTACGAATACATACTGCAGAAAGAATACGGGGCCTGGTTTATTGTAGGCTCCGAAAGGCAGGAATAGCAGCGTTTTAGCCAGCGCGCGAAAATCGCCCATAATTTTTAAAAAGGCGAATATCAAAATACCAGGAAATCAGGATGCAGAGTATCAGAGAACCAGAATACCAGGAGAAGCCGGTAGCGGGTTTTGAAAAGCTCTGGGTATGGCAGAAAGCACATGAACTCATGCAGGAAATTCACAGTTTCTGTAGGACGCTACCTCGAGATGAAAAGTTTAGATTCAGAGATCAGATTGAGCGTTGTTCGTCATCAGTATGTGATAATATCGCCGAAGGGTATACGACATATTACTATAACGATAAAATAAAAGGATTTAATACAGCAAGAAAGGAAGCCGGAGAGACACAAAATCATATACGTAAGTTATCAGGAAAAGGTTATTTAGATTCTGAGCAATCACAAAGATGGGTAGAGCAATATGAAGAGGTTATTCGAGGTATTAATGGTTATATCCGATATATCAGAGAAAAGAAGGGTGCAAAAAGGTAATCTCTTAACTTGTTACTCTCTTACTATGATACCTTGTTATTCACAACCTGATGACCTGATAACCTGGTACCCACAACCTGATAACCTGATATACTGATAACCTAATAAGCACTATGATTGATATCAAACAAATACGCGAGAACGCTGAGAAGTTCAAGGCCGCCTGTGAGACAAAACAGTTCGACGTTGATATTCACAGACTACTTGAAATTGAGTCTGAACTTCGTCAGCGCAAGTCATTATTACAGGATATTGCTACTCAGAAGAACACGCTCGGTAAATCAATCCCTAAGCTCTCTGGGGACGAAAAGCAATCTGCGCTCGCTCGACTTTCTGAACTAAAACCCAAGGAGATAGAATTCCAGGAACGAATTAAAGACCTTCAGCCGGAATTTGATGAGCTTATGCTACAAGTCCCTCAGCCCGCTGATGATGATGTGCCGGTGGGCAAAGATGACACCGAAAATGTCGAGATAAGAAAAGAGGGCCAGATTCGGCAGTTCGATTTCGAGCCCAAAGACCATGTGCAGTTGGGCCTGGCCTTGGGCATTATAGACATCGAACGAGGCGTGAAGTTAGCAGGGACGAGAAACTACATCCTGAAAGGTGACGGGGCCTTGTTACACTGGGCGGTTCTGCATTTCGCAATGGACTGTATGGTCAGCAAAGAATATGTCCCGATGTCGGTGCCGCTTCTTATGAAGGATGAGACGATGACCGGCACCGGTTTTTTTCCGGGCTCGGAAGACCAGACATACCGAATGGAAAAGGACCAGCTCAACCTGGCGGGAACCGCTGAGGTACCGCTGACTGCATACCGCATGGGCGAGATACTGAGCGCCGAAGAGCTGCCGTTGAAATATGTGGCGCTGTCGAGCTGCTTTAGACGAGAAGCCGGCGCCGCCGGCAAAGACACCTATGGCCTTTACAGAATCCATCAGTTCGACAAGGTCGAGCAGGTGGTCATTTGTAAAAACAGTATCGAGGAAAGTAACAACTTCCACGATGAGATTTTAGCCAATGCCGAGGCCGTTATGCAGGCGCTCGAGCTGCCCTACCGTGTTGTAAATGTCTGCACCGGCGATTTGGGAAGGGGCCAGGCCAAAAAATTCGACATCGAAGCCTGGATGCCCTCACGAGGCAATTATTGTGAAACACACAGCGCAAGTAAGTTCTATGAATTCCAAGCCAGACGAATGAACCTTCGCTATAAAGACCCCAAGACCAAAAAGAACCTGTTCTGTCACACACTCAATAATACTGTCATCGCCTCACCTCGAATACTGATATCCCTTCTGGAGCTTTACCAGAACGCCGACGGCTCAGTTACAATACCTATCGTTCTCCAGCCATATATGAACGGCAAAAAAAAGCTCACAAAATCCTAATTAGGGAGACTCGATTATGACCAAAGAAGAAGTTCTCGAATTTGCGACGAAGAATCCCGTTTTCAGCCTGGCCACGACAGACGGCGACAAGCCGCGCGTCCGGATGATGATGCTATGCTGGGCCAATGAAGATGGAATCATCTTCAGCACCGGCAGAGATAAGGATGTCAATAGACAATTGCAGGCCAACCCTACCATCGAGATGTGCTTTTACAACGCCGAGCAGGGCCGGCAGGTCCGTATCGAAGGGTTGGTCGAACCGCTCGACGATTTGGAACTGAAAAAACAAATCGTCGAGAAATTTACCTTCTTGAAGCCCTGGGTGGAAAGCCAGGGCTACGAGGTCATGATGACCTACGGTCTGAAGAACGGCAGGGCAACGACCTGGACAATGGAAACAAACCTCGAGCCGAAACAGTACATCGACCTCTGAGCCAAGCCCGCCGGCCTTCTGGAGACGTTCTTGCGGCCAAGTCGGGCAGGCAGAAATAATCCGCCGGTGACAATCGCACATTATTTCTGCCATTCCTGCGAAAGCAGGAATCAAGTTTCTCAGCGATAAAAACAGCAAGAGACCATCCACAAAACATATAAAAGGAGATGATAAAGATGAAGTTAGAGAAGGACAGTTTTGCAAAATGCATTCTGAT
>CAYGBH010000343.1:0-4838 GCA_964348055.1 uncultured Pirellulales bacterium | reverse complement strand
CTATGAAGCGGCAACCGCCGCTGGAGCAGCCGTTTCTGGTGGTTATGCCTTCTGCGGAAGAGCCGGAGTCCGAGCGGGTCATAGTTGACCCGACGAAAATAGACCCAAGTGGTGCAACATCTATCGACTGGTACGTGCCATCTCCAGATGGCAGTCTTGTTGCCGTTTCGCTTTCAGTCGGCGGTTCCGAAAGCGGAGATGTACACATTTATGAAGCAGAGAGCGGCAGGGAAATTGGAGAGGTAATCCCCCGTGTCAACGGTGGCACTGCCGCAGGTGACATTGCCTGGACGGCAGATGGGTCGGGTTTCTACTACACCCGCTATCCGCGCGAGGGAGAGCGGCCATCTGAGGATATGGATTTCTACCAACAGGTCTGGTTCCATAGAATGGGAAAGTCACCTGATAAAGATAATTACGAGATTGGCAAAGGCTTCCCCCGGATAGCGGAAATTATTCTCGAAATGAATGCCGATTCCGGCGGCGTGCTGGCAACTGTCCAGTATGGCGACAGCGGTCGTTTCGCATATTATCTTCGTATGTCAACGGGACAATGGAAGCAGATAATCGGCTATGATGACAAAATAGTCCAGGCAACTTTTGGTGCCGATGATACGTTGTTTGTCATTTCCCGCGATGATGCCCCTCGGGGTCGGATACTACGGCTGTCTTTGCCTGATTGCTCTCTGGAAAAAGCGCAAGTCATTGTTCCTGAAGAGAAGAATACCATCGTCTCCGATTTCTACGGCCATCCCCCGATAGTGGCTACACCAACTCGTCTATACGTTACCTATCAGCTTGGTGGTCCTTCGGAGATTCGTGTCTTTGACTATGAGGGAAATCGGCGGGTAGGACCTGAGATTTTGCCCGTTTCCAATGTAGGACAGATCGTTGCTGCGGAGAGTGACGATATTTTGTATCGGAATTCTTCATACCTGGATCCGCCGACCTGGTATAGATTTTACAATGATAAGAGGATAACCAGTAAAACATCCCTTGTTACCCGGTCGCCTGTTAATTTTTCAGACTGTGAGGTCGTACGCGAATATGCCACTTCCGAAGATGGAACGCGAGTGCCCGTCAATATAATTCGTCGCAGGGGAGTCAGATTAGATGGCTCGAATCCGGTCTTACTTAGCGGCTATGGTGGGTACGGGATCAGTATAAAACCCAATTTCAGCGCTCTGCGCCGTGTTTGGATTGATCAGGGTGGGGTCTATGCACAAGCCAACCTCCGTGGCGGCGGCGAATTTGGCGAGCAATGGCACACCGAAGGCATGCTTACCAAGAAGCAGAATGTTTTTGATGATTTTGCTGCTGTGATGCAATACATGATTGATGTCGGCTATACTACGCCTGAGAAACTCGCGATAATTGGTGGCAGCAATGGTGGATTGCTGATGGGTGCTATGATTACCCAACACCCAGAACTGTGTAGAGCTGTCGTGTCCTTTGTTGGAATATATGACATGCTGCGGGTGGAGCTCGCGCCCAACGGGGAGTTTAATATCCCCGAATTTGGTACTGTGAAGGATTTTGGGCAGTTTCGTGCGCTTTACGCGTATTCGCCATACCATAACATCAGAGACAGCGCTGCTTATCCTTCTGTGCTGTTTATAACCGGGGCTAATGACCCTCGTGTCGATCCCATGCATTCTCGGAAGATGACTGCTCGTCTTCAGGCAGCTACTGCTTCGGGCCGGCCTGTCCTGCTGCGCACCAGTTCAAAAACTGGTCACGGCTTAGCTACCCCGCTGAGTGAGCGGATTGAGGAGAGTGTCCATTACCATGCTTTTCTACTGAACGAGCTTGGACTAAGATATAGTCCGCCAGAGCCTCGATCAGGCTGACTTTAGACGGTAATTCGTCTCTTCAAAGGTGGCCGTTGATAGACCCGCTCAAGCCTCTCGTAGCACTGCGGCTTACTTGGCGCCTGTGGATTAAGTGACGCAGACATCAAAAAACAGTTCATCGGCATTGCTAACAGCATTTTTGGGCCCCTGCAAAAAAAACAGCAAAATGGAGACCCTTAGGTTGCTTTTTGGGGACGAAATGTGCTATATTACGCCGCTGGTAAATGGTAATTGGTTAAATGGTAATTGGTTAAATAGTTACCAGTTACCACTCACCAATTACCAATTTGAGGAGATTTGCTGTATGGATTTTTGTGTTGAGGATACTCGAAAGAAACCGGTTCCAAAGGTCAAAGAGCTAATAAAAGATGGGATTATTACTCTCGAAGATGCTCTCGACTGGCTCAGGACCATTTACGAGATTCGTTTTTTTGAGGAGAAGGTTTTTGAGCTTCTTGGCCAGAACGTTATCAAGGGTGCTTCACACCTTTACGCCGGCGAGGAGGCGGTTGCTGTTGGCTCCATCGCCGCTATTGAGCGAGGTGACGTAATCGGCTCAACCCACCGGGGCCACGGCCACTGCGGCGCCATCGGCAACAAATACGCCGACAGCGAAAAGGGTCGCCAGAATCACTGGAATCAGATGATGGCTGAGCTTATGGGCAAAGAGACCGGCTACTGCAAAGGTAGAGGCGGCTCGATGCACATCGCTGATGTCGATAAATGCCATAATCTCGGCTCGACTGGCATCGTCGGTGGCAATCAGGCGCCGGCGGTCGGTGCGGCCCTGGCAGAGAAATACAAAAAGACCGGAAAGGTCGTGCTTTCATTCTTCGGCGACGGCTCCACCAACTGCGGCAGCTTTCACGAGTCGATGAATATGGCGTCAACTCTGGCTGTGCCTCTGGTAGCGATAATCGAAAATAACCTTTACGGAATGAGCGTGCCGTTCTCAGGTAGTGAAGTCGAAGGTGCCGTGAGGGCCAGTAATATTGACGACATCGCGCAAAGGGCTGCTTCTTATAATGTCCCGGCTATGATTGTGGACGGTCAGGACTCGGTTGCTGTTTTTCTTACCGTCAGAAAGGCCGTGGAAAAAGCACGCAAAAATAACCAGATGACCATTATCGAGGCCAAGACCTATCGCTGGTACGGCCACAGCCGAAGCGACCCACGTGCATATCGAACCAAGGCTGAGGAAAAGGCCTGGCACCAGCGCGACCCCATTACCGTCCTGAGCGAAAAACTACGCGCCGAGAAGCTCTGCACGCAAGAGCAGTCGGACGCGATAAAGGATAAGGCCTTTGCGACAATCGAAACGGCGACACAGTTCGGCCTGGACAGTCCCTGGCCGAACACTGCGGATTTGACCAAAGACGTGTTCGTCGAGGAGACTTACCCGAATGAGCTTATTGAGGCCGACAAGGCTGCTTCAGCAAAGGTGGCTGAGGCGACCGCTGCCTTTGAGGCTGCCCTTGCTTCGTCCACAGCGAAAACGAAAAAGGAAGCTGCTGAGCAGGCAAAGAGCCAAATTAAATCCCAGTTCGGTATGGATGTTATGACAATCGGCCAGGCCGTCTCCGCTGCTCAGGCTGAAGAAATGAGAAGGGACCAGAACGTTATCGTCATGGGTGAGGACGTCGGCCTCTACGGAGGAGCGTATCAGGCAACTCGCGGACTGTTGGCTGAATTCGGCACCGAAAGAGTCATCGACACCGCCATATCCGAGGCGGCTATTGCCGGTGCTGCAGTTGGAGCAGCCCTTCGGGGTATGCGGCCGGTAGCGGAGATTATGTATGTCGATTTTGTTACGATAGCGATGGACCAACTCGTTCACGTCGGCGCCTATAACCGATATATGTTCGGCGGCAAGGCCAAGGTGCCGATGGTCCTGAGGACCGAAGGCGGCGTCGGCAGATGTATCGCCGCCCACCATTCAGAATCGCTCGAGGCCTGGCTTATGCATCCGCCGGGGCTTTATGTGGTGATGCCCTCGACGCCTTACGACACAAAAGGGCTGCTCAAGGCCGCTATCCGCAGCGACAATCCGGTGGTCTTTATCGAGCATAAGGCGACGTACGGACAGCTCGGCGCAGTACCACCGGGCGATTATATCATCCCGCTGGGCGTGGCGGATATCAAAAGACCCGGTCAGGACGCAACCATTGTCAGCTACTGCAGAATGGCGATGTTCTCGCTGAAGGCGGCAAAGGTTCTGGCCGAGCAACACGGCATCGATGCCGAGGTAATCGACGCCCGAACACTAAAGCCGCTGGATATGAAAACAATCGCTGAATCGGTTCGCAAGACCGGCCGGCTCATTACCGTCAGTGAGGGCTTCCCCACCTGCGGTGCAGGCAGAGAGATAGCCGGTCAGTTTATGGAGTACGAATTCGGCGATGGTTCGCACGGTTTTGATTATCTCGATGCAGCACCGGTCAATCTGGCAGCAGCCGATGTGCCGCCGCCGATGAGTGAGCCGTTGGAGACGGCAAGTATTCCCAGCGTCGAGACAATAGTCGAGACTGTAAGGAAGGTCGTTAGTGGTTAGTGTTTTGTTGTTATTATGAGGACAGAAAACAGAGGACAGAGGATTGTATAAATGCCAAGAGAAGTAAGATTACCACAGCTTGGTCAGACGATGGAAGAAGGCACGATCGTCAGTTGTCTGGTCAAGGTTGGCGACGAGGTCAAAAAAGGTGATGTTATTTTTGAGATAGAGACCGACAAGGCGACGCTCGAGATGGAATCGCCGGCGGAAGGCTTTGTGAAACATATTCTCGCTGAGACCGACCAGACGCTGCCTGTCGGTGCGCCGGTTTTAGTTCTCGGCGATAAGGATGAAAAGGTACCGAATAGCTTTATCGATTCGCTGAAAAGTTCAGAGACAGCCATCCCCAAAGGCTCTGCCTTTGAGGCTGCCACACAACCATCTGTCGAGACACGAGCGACGAGGGACGAGGGACGAAAAATTATGGCGTCACC
>CAYGBH010000342.1:0-4844 GCA_964348055.1 uncultured Pirellulales bacterium | reverse complement strand
TAGAACACAACCTTGAAACCTTCTCTGGATAAATTCACCATATCTTCAGCCGTGAGGCTTGCTGCATCGTTAAGAATCTCATCGTCAAGCGTAGTATAATCCCACCACTGCGGTGCTAATATGCTAATCTTTCTTCCCATCCTTGTTCTCCTTTTATGCTATATGAACCAGGTCACCAAGCTCGGACTTCAGAATATTATCTTGTGGATACGCATGGCCCAAATGTTGTCTGAAACCCTCGGCAAAACCGCAATTTATTTCCTTGCCTCTCTTCTGGCCCAATGCCTTCATTGCGATGACGTAGTTATCTATGCCGTGATGTTTCAAAAGCCAATTGCGTTGACTCTCGTGGCAACAGAGCATTTTTTCTTTAGTGTCCATTGCACTTGTAATATCAACTATGGTACCCGCTTTTACCTCGGCGCCGAAGTTGTCTTTGCCCTCCACCGGGTCCATATAGTAAAGATATGGCACCGGTTCAAACGGCTCGACTCCGGGAATTTCAATGTTCACAACTCCACATGCAAAACAGGCCGTTTGAGCAAGCCTGCTGGCCACCTCATGGTCAACCATATAATCCGAAGGGCTCAGAGTAAAAACGATAGTCGGCCGCACCTTCCGCACCAGCTCAATGGCTTTGAGCAATGTTGGCCGGTCGTATGCAATAAAAATATCACCACATTCGAGGCAATGATAGCTACCGTCTAATATACTCGCCGATTTGGCGGCTTCGGCTCTGCGAATCCTGCTGATCTCCTCACGGCTGTATTCAACTGTGCCGCAATCACCCGGCGCCATCGTGGCAATATGAACCTGCCAGCCTTTTTCGCGAAGCAAGACAAGCGTCCCTGCGCACATAAACTCCGCATCATCCGGATGAGCACCCAAACTCAAGACAATTTTGTTCATAGAGGACAGTTATCTATTTTTCCTTTGTCACCTTCGGTTTTTACACCATACATTACCCCGAAAACCAATTGACGACAACTAAAAACTATGAACTATCAGCTACAAACGGCGTTCGCTAACCCAAAAAACGGCGAAAAGATATTTTGTCGATCGACTTCACGAAACGTCTTTTAAGTTTTGCTCAAAAGCATGCATCTGAGCAAAACTTCGCTAATTTTTATGAATTTTTTACGAATTTTTGAAATTACCTTATAATCATTGTAATTATTTGCCTAACAGGCGTTTATAATAATTTCTACAAAAAGTCCCGAACACAAACTGCCCAAAACCTACTTCCGATGGATATAGATGTCATTCACCTGTCGGTTAATCAAAAATCCTCACGTCCTATATAAACCTCTGAATTTAACATTTCCCAGCTTTAAAAGCCCTCCCATATTCACACCCCATTTTGCGACCGCCCCAGTAGTTGAATGAAAGGAATCAATATCGGTCGTTTCAAATAGATACCCAGCAAGAAAAAATTTTGATTTACTTGTTAATCGCGTATAATACAGTTGTTTCCGCCTTTTTGTAAGAGCTTGAAATCATGAAGACCGGCTTGAAAAAACTCACCGATGCGGAGCTTCTTGCCCGCTATGTCGCCGGCGAGGAGGCCGCATTTCGGGAAATCGTAAATCGTTATAAAAACAGCCTTTATATGTTCTTAAGGCAGTTTCTAAACCGCCAAGACCTCGTCGAAGACGTCTTTCAAGAGACCTTCTTGCAGTTATTTACCAGTAGGGAGAGCTTCGATACAAGCCGACCCTTGCGCCCCTGGCTGTTCACTATAGCCGCCAATAAAGCAAAGGACGCCCTTCGCAAATGGCAACGAACATCCGCCGTCCCCATCGGCACTATGGCAAATTCGCAGGATCTGTCGTTTGATGATATGCTAAATGCCATTAGTTCTGATCGCACAATGCCTTACGAGGAACTACAAAAGAACGAAACCGCTTTACGCGTTGGGCGAATTATAGCGGATATGCCGGAAAATCTGCGGGAAATATTAATTTTGGCTTATTTTAACAAATTTTCTTACAAACAAATGGCTGAGATATTAAGTATACCTATTGGTACGGTCAAGAGCAGACTGCATACAGCCGTTAGTCGCTTTGCAAAAGAGTGGAAAGCATCGGTTGGGAGCAAAAAGACTAAATGAATCCACTAAACAACGAGCAGAAACAGCTATTATTTGACTACTGCGTAGGTTTGACCTCACAAGAAGAGAGTGTTGAAGCCGAGACGTTAATCTCCTCTAACCAAGAAGCCGCTGAGATTCACTCCCAACTCCGAGCCACTCTGGCACCACTTGAAAGCTTAGAATTTGAGCCTTGCCCTGATGGTCTGGTAGAGCGCACGGTCTGGCAGGTTAGTAATCTTGCAGATTCGGGCCAGCATCGGCTCGAGCAATTGCTCGTCAGTGAACAAACCCAAAAAGTCACTACTAAGGTTGCTTTCTGGCGTAACTTAAGCGAAATGGCGGCGGTGGCGGCAGCGATTATACTTATCGCAGCGGTATTGGTCCCCACCTTGAGCTTCGCCCGTCAAAAATACGCGCAGCAACGGTGCCGAATGCAATTAGGAGGCAGTATCTTTCAAGGCTTGAACAATTACATTTCTGACCACGATGGTCAGCTGCCTGCTGTTGCCAGTGCAGCGGGCGCACCGTGGTGGAAGGTGGGCTATCAGGGCAGCGAAAATCACTCCAACACCCGGCCATTATGGCTCGTGGTAAAACTCAAATACGTGAATCCTGAGGACTTTGTGTGTCCGGGCGTGCCTCGGGGCCAAACAGTTAAGCTAAGCGACTGGCAGATCCAAAAACTCTGCGATTTTCCCGGCAGAGCCTACGTGAGTTACAGCTTCCAAATAAGGTGCCAGCAAGGCGAAGGCTGCAGACTGCTGTGCCGGAACGTTCTGATGGCAGACCGCAGTCCGTTATTTGAAAAAGTGCCCGATGACTTCTCCAAGCCGCTTAGCCTGAAATTGGTCAAGGAGTTGCTGACCCTTAACAGCATCAATCACAGGCGCCGCGGGCAGAACGTCCTATTTGGCGACGGCCGGGTCGAATTCCTAAAAACACGTCATACCGGCATCTCAAGGGATGATATATTCACACTGCAGGACACCGATATTTATCAAGGCTGTGAGGTGCCTTCCCGCGCGACCGATTCTTTTCTTGCTCCGTAATTTGTTTAGCATTTCATGTATCATATCTCGCATTGCACAGGCGGTCAGAATCCGTCGATAGATTCACCATGGCGGTATAATCCTGACTCCCACCGGGGCCGAGGTCGTAATTACCTCACTGTCGTCTGTCGCTCTTGCAGTGAGACTATAGGCACCTCTCGCATACTCCCTCCAGTCGGCTTTCCAACCGTCGGAGCCATCATAATCCTCGTGGATCTTCCTTTCGTCGACAAAGAATTCCACCTTTATCACTGACCCGTTAACATCCCATGCCTCAGCTTCGATTTCAATTGCAACCGGCTGCATGAAGAATACTGCGCCATTTTTTGGGCTTATAATATTTACAACAGGTGGTTTTACGTATCTCAACCAATCTTCGATTAACAGAGTAAGGTCTGTTGTATCCACTACACCATCTCGATCGAGGTCACCTGGCTGATCGGCAACGCTGTCCTTGATTATACCAGCCTTTTGCGGCTTTTCGGTTCTCTTCCAATATTGAGCTTGAGCGGCAAAATCTCTCATGTTGACAATCCCATCATTAGTTAAATCTCCGAGCAGCGTCCATTCGTACGGAGGCATACTTGCCTCGGCTGTGCCACCGTAGGTCCCCATATTGATGCGTAAGTTAATTCCCCACTTATGAGCAGGGTCGCCCGGCATACTCAACAACTCACCGTCCAACGGTGAGCCCGGATTACCTGCATCAATACACTGGCTGGTTATTTTATCATAGTGCCAACGCTGGCGTCTGTTGTCCCACCGCCAGCCCGTGCTTTTCAAATGGTAGTCACCGGTATTGGGGTCGACAAAGAGCGGGTCACTGTCGATGTTTCCAATACCCTCCAGACTTCCGGCCCAACCCTGGATACAGCAATAGTTGGCGACCGAAGTTTCAACGCTGTGTGAATCGCTAATCTGCGCCGATTCATCCATGCCGTCGTTATCACTGTTGCCCCATAGAATGCAGTTAATTAGTTTAGAAGCGCTGCCCCGTCCGTTCCATATCCCGCCTCCCATATCTGCCGAGTTCCCGGTTAATGTGCAGTTGCTCAGCGTCGGGGCCGACTCGTAGTTTTTCATCGCGCCGCCGTATTCAGCCGAGTTCTCATTGAATGTGCAGTTGGTCAGGGTCGGATTGCTGTCATAAGAGTTGTAGATACCACCGCCATGTTTTGCCGAGTTTGCGCTGAACGTGCATTTAATCAGGGTCGGGTTACTGCCCTGGTAGTTGTACATCCCAGCACCGCTATAGCTGGCTGAGTTGCCACTGAACGTGCAATTAATTAGTGTCGGACTGCTATTTACCATATTGCACATTCCGCCGCCGTCTCCGAGCATTGAGACAGTGGATTCCGCTGAGTTCTCGCTGAATGTGCAGTTAATCAGTTTCGGGTTGCTGTTGTAAGAGTTGTACATGCCGCCGCCGTAGTCTTTGGCTGAGTTGTTGACGATGATGCAGTTGGTAATCGTCGGACTGCTTGCGGTGCACCTGATAGCAGCACCGCCAGATTCAGTGGCAAAGCCATTGGCAATTGTAAAGCCGTCCAGAACGGAGTTTTTATCTTCGCCACTGTGGAAATCGAATCCGCGTCTCTCACGTTGACAGTCGATAATGCAATTCTCCGGGCCATTTTCGCTCTTTACTGTGATAGCCTTTCCTTTAAAGTCGATATCAAAATTTCCTTCGTCGGTGTATGTCC
>CAYGBH010000341.1:0-4857 GCA_964348055.1 uncultured Pirellulales bacterium | reverse complement strand
CTTATCATCGTAATCGTTGGAATAGATAATCATTGCCTTGCCAATACCGGATAGGTTCTTGCCGCAGACCACCCGGAAGTTAATCTGCCTGGTCCTGAACATAGCCGGCAATAAGATCCCCATTAATGGGAGCAATCCAACCACCGGCACAACGATACCTGCGATGGCAAAGCCCCTTCCGGTTATTCTGCCGCCACTTTTTTCGATTCTCACAAGGCTGATAATACCGAGGATAATAGCTGGTATCGCTGTAATGCCGAAGGTAAAAAAGCTCAAGATACCAAGGACGAACGCTGCAATGGCCAAGCCACTTGTTTTAACACCGAGAGGCGGAGCCTGTGCTGGAGTGATTGTCAATACCGAACTGCAGGAGTGGCACAATTGGGCGTCGTCCGGATTTTCTTTACCGCATTTTGGACAGTACATTTACATTCTCCTTTCAATTTTAGATTTAGCCCGCAATAAAATTCCACAACTCACTTGCAATAAATAATATGTTATCAGCGAGGGTTTTGCAATGATTTTGCTTTTTTTGCGGTGTTCGTGATGGGTGGATATACTGGGCGTCGACGTTGCGGCAAGAGGTGAGGAATCCCCAATAAATTGAGGTGGGGTAAGTATGAGATTGCCGCGTCGGCCCACATGCTTTCTTGTGAAAGCAAGAATGGGGGCCTCCTCGCAATGACTCATGCGCCAGAATTGGCGATAGGTTTTATTATTCTCGTGTTTGGTCGGTTCGGCCGATATAACCTTCGTCGATGCAAAACTGAATGATGTCGCGGGCTAAAGGCGCCGCGTCGCTTGAGCCGTGCTGGCCGCCTTCGACGACAACAGCAATTGAAATACTTCTACCCGAATCGTCGGTGGCAAAGCCGGCAAACCAGGCGTTTTCCGGGGCTTCCGTTGAGCCGGTCTTGCCGTAAACCTTCGTGCCCTGCCTGGCAAGGCTGGCAAGGACAGGGGCAAATTCAGTATAAGCAGTTCCGCCGGGCTCATTAACAACAGCGCTCATACCGTCGTAGATTACGTCTAAAGTCTGTGGTGAGATGTTAAGATAGATGCTGGATTCTCGATTCTCGATACTCGCAGGTTCTTGTGGGCCTTCTAAAAACAACCGCGGCCGCTTATAGAATCCGCCGCGGGCGATAGCGGCCATTGCATTCGCTACCTGCAGCGGCGTAACCCGCAGATTGCCCTGGCCTATGCCGAAATATCGTCTCTCGCCCTTGTTAAGCGGCGGTAACTGCTCAAGATTTGAAATCTCTTTTCCCTGAATGCTGCTTGAGATTATTCCAGGCGCTTGCCTAAAATCCCGATGCTCGATGCTCGATGCGCGCAAGTCGGGAGCCAATGGAATACCGTGGCCGTAGCCGAACTTAAAGAGCCATTGCTGCAAGAACAAAGGGTCGATTCTGTCGGCAAGGCGGGAAAAATAGATGTTACAACTTCCCTTGATGGCGTTGCGAGCGTTGTTTTCCCACCGGTCATCATGGCCGGCTCCACGTCTATTGTATAGCCAGCAGCTCGGCCAGCTTTTGGGGGCCTCCTGAGCTGGGCAGGGTATAATCTCGTCCGGAGTGATTTTTCCGGATTCGAGGCCGGCGATAAGAATCAACGGCTTTACAACTGAGCCGGGCGGATATTGCTCATTTATTGTTCGATTTATCAACGGCTCGTTGGGGTCGTTAACGAGAGCACCGTAGTCATACCGGACGCGGTTCAAATCAAAGACCGGCATTGAAACCAGCGCGAGGATATCACCTGTACCAGCGTCAAGGACAACTGCCGCCATTCCGGGTCCGCAATTGGGGTCGTGCCTGTAGCGGACCAGATAGTTTTCTATTCTTTGCTGAAGCTCGATGTCCAGCGTCAGCGAAACGTCTTTGCCGAACTGTGTTTCGGTTCGACTTACTATCTGCAGGTCTATGTCGCGAACAAGCTCACCTCGTCTTCCGCGAAGGATAGCCTCGCAAACGTACTCAACTCCATCCTCTCGTCCGCAGAGTTCTCCGCCCAAATAGCTCAATAGTTTGTCGTTGGCGAAAAGCTGTTTATCTTGTTCTTGTGTTGCCGGCCCGACCCAACCTATTGTCTGGGCGGCAACCGTACCGAAGGGGTAGTTCCTCTGCTGTTTCGGCAGAATCTGGACACCATCAATGTTCAAAAATTCCAATTGAGCGGCAAAGACATCGTTATCAGTTTTTAACTCCAGCAAGGGCCAGTCATTGTGCATTTCTGCGATATCAACTTCGTTCACAAGGCCGAGCTGTTTTTCTGGGTCTGGCTGCTTTTTTTCAAAGTCAGCTATTGCTTGAGAAACGGGGACGCTGATTATACTGTCATAGTTTTCCTTAACTTCAGAATTCGGGAAATTTCTTCGCCACGCTTGAAACACCCGCTGGTCCCAAACAAAATCGTTTATTTTTTGTATTTCGCCGGTTATTATTGAAGGCTCAACCGATTTAAATTGCGCACATTTGTTAATTACCTGCTGCAAATCCTCAAGCCTGGCCTGAATTTCTTCTCTCGTTTTGGATAGTGAGTTTGGATCAGTATTTTTAGCTGCTCTCAGGAGTTTACCCCGTTGGACGCGCTCATCCAAAAAACAGCTGAACCTGTAATTTATATGCACCCAGAACCGTGGTTCATCTGCGGCCAATATCCCCCTGCCCGTTCTGTCGAAAATGTTGCCTCTGACGGTTTTAAGCTGTAAAGACAGGCCTCTTTTCAGCTCCGCGATATCATCCTGGACCGATGAGCCGGGCAGCAGCTGCATTTGCGTCAGGCGGAGCAAACATACCGCCAGAAGCAACGCGCTTAAGATTATAAAAATTTTGATTCGCTTATCATACATCGTATCTGATGTATCCTATCTCGTCATTTAAGAGATGCGTGTTTAGCGCCTGCTGAGGCGGTCTGTTTTTATACGCATCCACCAGGCAGACGGCAAGAACAAAAACGGCCCCACCAGGCTCGAGTACACCGATGTCCAGAAAAGTACGGCGTATATGTTTGGCGGGGTCGGCTCACCCTTGAGAAAGCTTAAAAATCGGGCCAGGAGGCCGGCCAGAAGTGCGGTGATGAATATCGCAATGGCCTGATAAGGCATTTTTTTGATAGTGATAACACGGTGCAGGTAGGCAAGGGCGGTGCCAAAAAGACCAAAGCTGATAATTTGCGGGCCCATTGCAGAACCGACCATAATAATGTCAGCCGCAAAACCTATCGTGAAGGAGGTTATGATGGCCTTGGAGGTGTTGCAGTAAATAGCAAAAAATACCAAGAGGATTAACAGTAAATCAGGCTTGATATTCAGATCTGCTAACAAGCTGGCCTGCAGCACGGTAACCAAACAGATCAAAACAGCAAACCGGAACCATCGCATGACTGTCTACCATTCATTATCGACGATCGACTATTTATCACCGCAGTATCAATATTGCAGAGCCACTTGGCCCAATCACGGATTCATCACGATGACAGTTACGTCGTTTAGTCTTTCTATATCACAAACGGGTTCGACCGTTACATCCCAAAGTAAGGGGCTTTCGGCGTTTCTTTCACATCGAGCCACTCTTCCTGCAATCATAGGGTTATCAAGGAACCCCGGTTTTTTGCCGGCCATAATCTCGCTGCCAATTTTAACCTTTTGCTTTATCATCTTTATCCTGGCTACGTTGTCGCCGCTGCCCCGCATTATCCGCTCTATATTTAATTTTCCTATCTTCACTGCCATATTGGATGCCGAGTCAGTAAATAACCTGACCCTGGCTGTGCGAGAGTCAATGTCGGATATAGTTCCGATGATACTATTATCGGCCAAAACGAACTGGTCCTTTGCCAAGCCGTCATTTTGGCCGCGGTCGATAATAAGCTCGCTGCGCAACTTGTCGATGGTGGCTTTAATGACGTCCGCCGATAGCAATTTTGCGCCTTCCAATGGGAATCTTTTGCGCAATCCGGACAGCTTTTCAACCTCTTTGTGCTCTTGATCCCGCTGCTCGATAACATCAGCGAGAAGGTTCTGGAGCTTGTTGAATTCTCTCCGGCTGACTACGTCTGAAGGCGGCTGGCGCGTACGCGCCAAAAGGGAAACGTTTCTGCCGATGCTTAAAGGCCAGCGAAAAATGCGGACAAAAGCGAATTGAAATTTATTTGTCAGACCTTGTGGGGCAAAGAGGAAAATAAAGGCGGCCAACATGAACCAGGTAAATAACATTCGTCCGGAGAGAGAGCCCAAACGCTTTTTACTGCGTTTGGAAACCCAGACTCTGATTTGCTTCCTTGCCATTATCGTGGGAGCTAAAAACTTAAAGCGAAAAGCGTAAAAGTTTTGAATTTTAAATTATGGTTTTTAGTTTTTAGCTTTTTATTTTTAGCTATCTTTTTATTCCCATCCGTACTCGTTATGATCCATTGTATCCTTCCACAACTCCAGATTTTCCAGGTAGACGCTGGTACCGCGAGCTACGCAGCTTAGCGGGTCTTTGACTGTTTCGACCCTTAGGCCGGTTGCGTTCGTCAAGACTGTATCCATTCCCCGCAGCAGTGCCCCGCCACCGCAGATGTGCACACCATTGTCGATCAAGTCGGCAGCCAATTCCGGCTCGGCCTTTTCCAGCGTCGCCGTAACCGTGTCTATGATTGTAGCGATGGGGTCACGGAGGGCTTCGCGGATTTCCTCACTTGTTATAACGATTTTTCTCGGCAGGCCTGAGACGGTGTCTCTGCCGGCTATCTCCATTGTCAATTCCTCCTGCAGAGGAGCGGCAGAGCCAATTTGTATCTTGACTTTTTCAGCCCTTGCCTCGCCGATGAGCAGGTTGTAAGTTTTCTTAAGATGGTTGATGACTGCTT
>CAYGBH010000340.1:0-4884 GCA_964348055.1 uncultured Pirellulales bacterium | reverse complement strand
ACGGACCGGCCGGGCCTGCCGCCTGTCCCGCCCTCGGCAAGGGCGTAATACTTATGGGGCAGGTGCAACTTCCACTTGCCGCTGCGAACCGCCTCCAGCTTCCAGACATTGTAGTAGAAAATCGCTTTATGGGGACTCTTGGCCCCGACCTGTCCCGACATCAACGGCCAGATGTCTTTGCCATCGATCGCCAAAGATGGTAAAGCCGCTCCAGCTATCCTGGCAAATGTCGGCAGGATATCCATGGCCGTGACCAACTCGCGGCACACCTGTCCCGCCGGTATCTTTCCCGGCCAGCGCATAATGGCCGGCACCCGCTGGCCGCCGTCGAACGTCGTGGTCTTGCCCTCCCGCAACGGCTTCGCCGAGCCGGCATGTTCGCCATAGCTCAGCCACGGCCCATTGTCCGAGGTGAAAATCACCAGCGTCTGCTCATCAATGCCCTGCCGCTCCAGGGTCGATAAAATCTGCCCGACCGACCAATCGAGCTCCATTATCACGTCGCCATACAACCCCTGCTTTGACTTGCCCTTGAATTTATCTGAGACGTGCAGCGGTACATGTGGCATCGAGTGCGCCAGATAAAGAAAGAACGGCCTATCCTCGTTTTTTTCAATGAAATTGACGGCCCGTTCGGTGTACCACATCGTTAGTTTGGTTTGGTCGGGGTTGTATTCGATGACCCTCCGGTCTTCTATCAGGGGCAGGTCGGGGAAGAAATTTGGCTTGGTCGGGTGATTGGGCCACATATCATTGCTGTACGGCAGGCCAAAATACTCATCGAACCCGTGCCGGGTCGGAAGAAATTTGGGATGATGCCCCAGGTGCCACTTGCCATAGCAGGCAGTCGCGTAACCGAGCGGCTTGAGCACTTCGGCAATCGTCATTTCCTTGCTGCTTATCCCAATCTCGGACCAGGGGTGGAGCACCTCCGGCAGACCCACACGCTGTGAATAACATCCGGTCATCAGCGCCGCACGGGACGGGGAACACACGGACGAGCCAACATAGAAATCCGTGAATCGCATACCCTCGGCGGCCATGCGGTCAAGATGCGGCGTTTCAAATCCCTTTGCCCCGAAGCAACCGACGTCGGCATAGCCCTGGTCGTCGGTGAAAATGATAATGAAGTTTGGCTTCCTGGCAGTTGGCGCGCCGGAGAAAAGCTTTGAAGGCAACCCTGCGTCCATACACCCCGTAATAGCCAGGCTCGCGGCCCCAAGGCCCACGGCTTTTATAAAATCACGGCGCATATAGACATTTGCGCTCATGTTCTTTGAACCTTCTAAATACCGGATGTTGTCTGGGCTATCATATATTTACTTCATAATAAGTTCCCACAAGATTATAGACTACTACCTGAATTTTTGCAGCAAGTATTCCTTTTAGCCGGGGTTTCGGCTTCATGTGCGCGTTTGGCCTTGCCGATAGGTTCACGTCAGCACATTGGGATAAAGGGAGCGGGCGGTTTTTCTTTGACACTATCTTTGGTCTTCCTGGTCTTGGCAATTGACGCACGCTGCTCAGGTGTGTATGTTATGACGATTGTCGGTCTTTTTGGGGATCTATGTGCTGGTTTGGGTCGTTGCAGGTTCCAAAAATGAAACTTAAAGAAAAATTATTAACTATGCTTGCTTCGACCGTTATTACAATATTGTTATTGGAGTTTTTTTCGTTTATTTATTATTCCTCAGTTTTTCCCAAGTCGGTTGTAATGCCAGATAGTGAATTAGGATGGATATTTACGGGAAGTCGGGTTCAAAAGGGTTATGGGCACATATTGAGATTCAATAGTCTGGGGATAAGAGGAGGAGAAATAGATTTAGAAAATGGCAGCTATAAGATAGTATTGATTGGTGATTCTGTAACTATGGGACAAAATGTTGCTGAAGAAAAGACATTTTCGGGAGTAATTTCAGAAAAATTAAAGAGCGAAAAAGATAATTATGAAGTAATAAATGCTGGCTTTGATGGGTATTGTCTGTATCAAATAAAGTTGGCCTTTAAAAGAATTTTCGCAAATGCTAATAACTTGTATCTTGTCGTGTACAGTTTTTGTCCAAATGACATAATGTCTAATGAAAATAGCAAAAAGATGATTAAAGAAACATATAAACGTAATTTACATCTGTCAAAAAGATATAGGCCAATGGTTCTTAAGGCGATTCATGCTTTTAGAGAGATTAGAAGGGGAAAAACAGAAGCTAAGAGCACTGATAAAGATAGGTGGTATTACAATCTGATTCAAAAAGAGCCTGACGAAGAAGCATGGTCGGATTTTAAAAATAACTTGATTGAAATAAGAAAGATGGTGGAAAACAAAGGAGGGCTTTTTGCAATATCGCTTTTGCCACCACGAGGATATTTCTATTTTGGACAAGGGGATGAAACCAGTATTGTTTTTCAGATGATTGAAGAGTTTTGCAGAGAAAACGACATTTCAGTTATTCCCACTTACAGAGCTGTATATCGCAATGGGGATGAAAGCCAATTTATCGATCAAGTACATCTTTCTGCGAAGGGACACTCCACTATAGCAACCTATTTGTATGATTATGTAAAAAGATTAAAGAATTGATTTATTGTCAGGACAATTGACCTGTTCCCCAAAAACCGGCAATGTCTTCCATACGAGGACGAGTTTTTGTGAATATTTTAGGAATATCGGCTTTTTACCATGACAGCGCTGCTGCGCTTGTGCGCGACGGTGAAATCATCGCCGCTGCCCAAGAGGAACGATTCACACGAAAAAAGCACGATAACCAATTCCCGGTAAACGCCGTTGAGTATTGCCTCCAGGCCGGGAACATCGCTGCCGAACAGCTTGATTATGTTGTCTTCTATGAGAAGCCGCTGCTGAAATTCGAAAGGCTCCTCGAAACCTACATCGCTTATGCCCCGCTTGGTTTCAGGCAGTTTCTGATGGGAATGCCCCTGTGGCTGCGCCATAAGCTCCATCTGCCGCGGGAAATGGACAAGGCCCTGCAAAACAAGTACAACGGCCGTTATGTCTTCACAGAGCACCACGAATCCCATGCCGCCAGCGCCTTTTTCCCATCACCATTTGACGAGGCTGCCATTCTGACATTCGACGCTGTAGGCGAATGGACTACAACTGCCTTCGGGACCGGCAGAGGCAACAAAATTGAACTGACCGGCGTGATACGATTCCCTCATTCGCTTGGGCTGCTTTATTCGGCTTTCACCTACTTCACCGGCTTTCGCGTCAATTCCGGTGAATACAAAATGATGGGCCTGGCGCCATACGGTGAACCCAAATATTACGACCTTATATTGGAGAATCTAATCGACCTGAAGGAGGACGGTTCGTTTCGTTTGAATATGTCACTTCTGCCTTATTGTCATAAAACTGTGATGACCGGTCCAAAGTTCGAAAATTTATTTGGCGGCCCTGCCCGCAAACCTGAATCGCCACTGACCCAGCGTGAAATGGATATCGCAGCGTCAATCCAAGCGGTTACCGAAGAGATTATGCTGCGTGCCGCACGACACGTACACAATAAGACCGGATTTCAAAACCTCGTACTGGCAGGCGGTGTGGCTCTCAACTGCGTTGGTAATGGCCGAATCCTCCGCGAGGGTCCTTTCGACAATATCTGGATTCAGCCCGCAGCCGGAGATGCCGGCGGTGCGCTGGGCGCAGCTTTATTTGTATGGTATCAACTGCTGGACAATGGGCGAAAAGTTGACGGTCGTGATAAACAATTAGGCTCCCTGCTCGGGCCAGCTTACAGCGACGAAGAAATCCACCTGTTTCTGGATTCGGTTAACGCCGAGTATCACATTTATACCAATGAAGAACAATTAATCGCCAAGGCGGCCGAGCTGATAGACCAAGGCAAAGTAATCGGCTGGTTTCAGGGACGAATGGAGTTTGGCCCCCGCGCCCTGGGCAGCCGCAGCATCATCGGTGACGCCCGCAGCGAAAAAATGCAATTAATAATGAACCGCAAGATTAAGTTCCGTGAGTCTTTCCGGCCCTTTGCTCCCTGCGTACTGCGGGAAGATGCCGATGAGTATTTTGAGATGCGGCCTGAAGATGACAGCCCGTATATGCTCCTGGTTGCTCCGGTCCAAAAAGACAAACGCTTACCGCTGGAGACGCCGTCTGAGTCCCTCAAAGGTCTGGATAAATTGAAGGTCAAGCGCAGTGTCGTACCAGCTATTACTCATGTTGACTACTCGGCACGCATCCAAACTGTGGACACGCAGCGCCATGCGAAACTGCATCGTCTAATGAGTCGATTTAAGGAAAGAACCGATTGTTCGGTGATTATCAACACAAGTTTTAATATTCGCGGCGAGCCCATTGTCTGCTCCCCGGAACACGCCTACCGATGTTTCATGGCCACAAATATGGATGTCTTAGTTATGGAAAAGCAGTTGCTCTACAAAGAGGAACAACCTCAAGCCAGGCAGCACGATATAGACGAATACAAAGCTCAGTTTGAGTTGGATTGAATCGCAGAAAGGAAATGATGTGAAATGTCATTGATTGAAGTAAACTGGCGCCCGAATTCCAAACAACTGCGCGGATTCGGTACAATTGCCTTTGTAGCGACTGGCGTTATCTCTTTAGCACTTTATTTGTTTAAGGGACTTGCAATTCAATGGGCCTTGATTATTCTCGGCGCTGGCTTTGGTATTTTCCTGAGCAGCTTGGTTTGCCTCAAGCTGACCAGAATGATTTATGTTGGTTTAACGGCGGCAACACTGCCGATTGGTTTCGTAGTCAGCTTTATATTATTAGCGGCCTTCTACTTTCTCCTGCTCACGCCTCTTGCACTTTTCTTTCGGTTGATAGGCCGCGATCCGCTGCACCGCAAGTTTGATTCGGCCGCCAACAGTTACTGGGGCACTCGC
>CAYGBH010000339.1:274-4898 GCA_964348055.1 uncultured Pirellulales bacterium | reverse complement strand
AAAGCCGGACTCTTAACAGTCTATAATTGCAATGCTGTCGTAACTTGTATAGGAGACGAAAGTATGTCAGCTGTGCTATTGATGATTGTAGCGCTAGTTTCGCTTTTAATTGGTTATATTTTTTACGGCCGGTACGTAGCCAAAAAGTTGGATTTGGACCCGAATCGTACGACCCCGGCAAATTCGAAACAAGATGGAGTGGATTATGTCCCAACAAAAGCACCGATATTAATGGGGCACCATTTTGCCTCTATCGCTGGTGCCGCCCCCATTATTGGGCCCGTGGTGGCAGCGGTGTTTGGATGGGTTCCTGTGCTGTTGTGGATTTTGCTCGGCAGTGTGTTCTTCGGTGGAGTCCATGATTTCTCATCCTTAGTGGCGTCGGTGCGCCACGGGGGCAAGACCATCGGCGAGGTTATTGAAGAACATGTCGGAAGAGCGGGCAAGCGGCTGTTCTTGGCCTTTGCGTGGTGCCTGGTCGTTCTGTTGATTGCTGTATTTGCGCACGCGGTTGCCAATGTGTTTGTCAAGGAGCCGGCGACAGCGACCTCATCGTTTCTGTTTATTATCGTTGCGATTTTATTTGGCATGAGTGTATACCGGCTCAAGGCACCTCTGTGGCTATCGTCGATCATAGGCGTGGCCCTGTTGTTGGGCTGTATCGCTCTTGGGCTGCGATTTCCCATCACGCTCTCGAGTGACCCGGTGCGTGCCTACAATCTTTGGAAGGTCATCCTGTTCGTGTACGTATTCTTCGCGGCGGTCTCGCCGGTCTGGGTCCTCTTGCAGCCGAGGGACTACCTGAGCTCGTTTCTTTTGTATGCGGTCCTGGCAGCAGGCGTTGTCGGGGTTTTCGCGGCCAATCCGACAATCGAATCTCCAGCATTTACGGCTTTCAATGTCGAGGATATGGGGTACCTGTTCCCAATTCTGTTTGTGACAGTGGCTTGCGGGGCCATATCGGGATTCCACTCCCTCGTTTCCGCGGGCACGACCGCAAAACAGCTCAATAAAGAGACCGATGCCAAGCCCATCGCTTATGGGAGTATGCTCATAGAGGGGCTGCTGGCTGTGATCGCCCTTATTACAGCCACGACAATTCTACAAGGCAGGTACATCGAATTGATGGGACCGGAGGGCGGCGGCCCCATAGCCGTATTCTCTTCAGGTATCGGCAGTTTCGTATCCCATTTAGGTATCTCGGAAAAAGCAGGAGTGACTTTTGCGGCGCTGGCTATTTCGGCATTTGCGCTTACCACCCTGGACACAGCCACTCGTCTGGGGCGGTTTATGTTCCAGGAGTTCTTCGAAGGTATGGGCAAACAGAACCTTCTGGCCGGCAATCGGTATGCTGGTACATTGGCCACGATTGCTTTGGCTATGGTTTTAACGTTCACGGGGACGAGGGCGGCATTATGGCCTCTTTTTGGTTCGGCTAATCAGTTGCTTGCCTCGCTGACACTTCTGGCTATCACGATGTGGCTGTCAAAGCTGGGCAAGAAGAACAAGTTCGTCAAGTACCCCATGTATTTCATGTTCTGCGTTACGTTAACGGCATTGTGTTTCATGGTCCACAAGAATTTTCTCGCCAGGAATATTACCTTAGTCATTCTCTCGATCGTACTTCTTGGTGTTGCTGTCACATTAGTGGTTAAAGCGATTCAGAGTTTAAGAAAGATAGCACGGACAGCATGATTAGGAGCGATAAGATACGGATGAATACCCCTAAAACATTGAAGCGGGTCCTTATGGGGCCGGGGCCGTCTGACGTAGACCCGAGAGTTCTGGAGGCACTGTCACGCCCCACAATCGGGCACCTTGACCCTGCATTTCTCGAGGTATTAAACCAAACACGCGAGTTACTTCAGTATACCTTTCAAACCAAAAATGAAATAACGTTTGCCGTCTCCGGCACAGGCAGCGCCGGTATGGAAACTTGCGTGGTGAATCTCATCGAGCCGGGTGATTCGATGCTCGTATGCATTAATGGCGTGTTTGGCCAACGCATGGCGGATGTCGCACAAAGGTGCGGCGCCGATACATCGACAATAGAAATCGACTGGGGTAAGGCGTTTGCTGCCGAGCAGATTGCCGATGCCCTTAAAAAGAAACCGGCGAAGGTTGTTGGAATCGTGCACGCAGAAACCTCTACAGGCGTATGTCAGCCGCTCGAAGAGATAGCCGGCATCGTCCACGACAGCGGTGCCTTGTTGTTGGTCGATACGGTAACGAGCTTAGGCGGAATGAACGTCGACGTCGATGGCTGGCAAATTGATGCCTGTTATTCCGGCACGCAGAAGTGCTTATCCTGTCCGCCGGGGCTCTCGCCGGTTACCTTCAGTGATACCGCTTTAAGTGTGATTGAGAATCGCAAGGTCAAGGTCCGGAGCTGGTATCTTGACGTCTCCATGATCCGTCGTTATTGGGGAAGCGAGCGTCTTTACCATCACACCGCACCGGTTAACATGAACTATGCCCTGCTGGAGGCCCTGAAGCTGATTAAGGAGGAGACCCTTGAAAAAAGATGGGCGCGTCACCTTACCAACCACAAAATCCTCAAGGCCGGGCTGTCTGCTCTAGGAATTGAGTATGTCCCCCAGCCGGGATATGAGCTGCCCATGCTCAATGCCGTTTCCATACCTGTCGGTGTAGACGACCTGGCCGTACGCAAACAGCTGCTTAACCAGTTCAATATTGAAATTGGTGGTGGATTGGGGGCCTTTAAGGCAAAGGCATGGCGTATCGGTTTAATGGGCACGGCCTCGACACTTAGTAACGTCATGCTGTTTCTCTCGGCATTGGAGAAGTGTCTTACAGACCAGAGTATTAAATTTGAGCAAGGTGCGAGCATCGCCGCCGCCATAGAGCAGGCAGGTGCAAAATAGCCTCGATGTTCCCGAATCGGGTACAGACGGTGTTCTCATGAGTACACGGCTTCGTTTGCCCCATCAGGTTTTGGCGGCACAGCAGCCAGGAGATATGGATATTGAGAATCGTTGTCTTGGATAGTTTCACGCTCAATCCTGGAGACCTTTCCTGGAAGAGTCTCAAGGAGCTTGGTGAATGTGCGATTTATGACCGCACCGCCCCCGAAGATACGGTGCAGCGGGCCGACGGTGCGGAAATTGTCCTGACTAACAAGACAGTGCTGTCCTCAAATATAATTGAGCACCTTGCCAAACTAAAGTATATCGGCGTGCTGGCCACGGGTTACAACATAGTGGATGCTGAAGCCGCGGGTAAGCGAGGTATCCCTGTCACCAATGTCCCGACCTATGGAACGGACTCGGTGGCCCAAATGGTCTTTGCGCATCTGCTCAATCTGGCGCAGAATGTGGCCGGCCACGCACAGACTGTAAGTAATGGACGATGGTGCTCGGCCCCGGACTTCTGTTACTGGGATACGCCGTTGGTCGAGCTAAAGGGGCTGACTATGGGCATCATCGGGTTTGGACGAATCGGTCAGGCGACGGCAAAGCTGGCGTTGGCATTCGGCATGAAGGTTATCGCTTATGACATAATGGCGCCGGCGCAAATGCCCGAGGCGTGTAAGATGGTGAAGCTGGAGGATGTTTTTCGCCTTGCCGACGTCATCAGTTTGCATTGCCCCTTAACGCCCAAGACTGAGTATCTCGTCAATGAGCAGCGGCTGGCCTTGATGAAAACAACAGCCTTTCTGATTAATACGAGCCGGGGACCACTAATCGATGAACGGGCCTTGGCCGACGCACTCAATAACGCAAGGATAGCCGGCGCCGGCCTTGATGTACTGGCCGTCGAACCGCCGGATGAGCGGAATCCGCTGCTCAAGGCCAGGAATTGCTATGTTACCCCACACATCGCCTGGGCCACCCGGGCAGCAAGGCAAAGGCTGCTTGATATAGCTGTTGATAATGTCGCGGCCTTTCTTGCCGGTAAACCGAAGAATGTGGTCAACGGCGTCTAACCCTAACCTCACCTCAGCAGCAAGCCGGGTACTCCCTATACAGGCAACCAGCCCGGTTAATCGCCTTTTCCTATGAAAACAAAACGGGGCCTATACCAAATCAATATCACTCAGTATAGGCCCCGAACTGAAATAAATATGCTACATAAGCCACACAATAAATTGCCAGTTAAATCAGCTTCCGGCTACGGAAGCGGATACAGCCGAATGTCGTCAACGTATAATTTACCACCGGCGCCATTGCCATCAATCCCAATAGCCAGCTTCGTGATACTCTGCAGATTCACGGCAAGCGATGCAAGGTCGATACTCCACTGCGTCCATTCTGCTTTCGCTATGTCACCCGCATCGCCGCCATAGACCACCTTGGAGCCGTCGACCTTCACATACAACTGCCCGGTATTACCCTCAGTGCCGTGGAAGTACAGCACAAATGTTGCAGCGCCGGCTTGCATCCAATTCTGTGGCGGACTCAGCGGCAGTTCGGCCTCTGAATATGCTGCACTACCGGTGTTGCTGTAGGAAAACGGCATCGACTGCTTACCACTGTGAACGATAGTTTGTTCGCAAAAAGGAGGAACCTCATAACCAACGACAGAGCCGTTTGTCGGGACGCCGTATCCGTCTATCCACACGTTAAATATCCTCTTGCTCGCGGGGTCTTCTGGGTTAAGGTCA
>CAYGBH010000339.1:0-264 GCA_964348055.1 uncultured Pirellulales bacterium | reverse complement strand
AACTCTTGCCTAAATCGAGCGATAAGGGGCCATAGCTGGCTTCGGTCACGGTAGTAACACCGGCAGTACCGTCGGCCACAGCCTGCCGGTCGGCGCTGAAGTACACGTCGTGCTTGGCTGCCTCTCTTCCGGCCCTGAAGCCAAGGGTCACACCAATAGGCTTGTCTACTGTACCAATAGAGACATCTATTTGGCCGTCAGCTGGCCTGGGCTCTCTTGCCCGGACAGGTATATAGAAGAAGCGAACCTCACTGAGACCGGATT
>CAYGBH010000338.1:0-4903 GCA_964348055.1 uncultured Pirellulales bacterium | reverse complement strand
ACTACCGACCTCACGCTTATCAGGCGTGCGCTCTAACCAACTGAGCTACGAGCCCGAAGACGATCTACTGTTCTCTACTTACTATCGACAAATGTTAAATAGAAAATAATCAATAGTAAATAGTAAATTTGCATTGGGCTCGCCGGTTATAACTATAAACTTAATAAAGAGCAATAAAAAAAACCGCTGCTTAAAACTGCCAGCGGCCTTCAAATTTGGACATTAACAATTGTCCATCAGCAGTTAAAAGCTAAAAATAAAACAATATCAAGATTTCTTTCAAAACCCTAACCTATTCCTTTCCAGCGGGCTGTAACACATTTGTAGCCACACCTATATTTACAGTTTATTACGGTATCGACGTATCGTCAAGGTTTTTTTAATGTTTTTTTTATAATTTTTGCCTCGTTTCTACTTCCTACTGCCAATTTCAGGGGATTGTTCGAAAATCAGGGGTAAAAACACGATGTGGCATACTTTTTCAGGTGGTGGATAACAATATTGCAGACAAGAAGTTACCGGCTATTGTCATCGTGAAGAGTCCAGAACGGATTAGTTCGGCTATTCCATTCTATTTGGCTGGTTTTTCACTTGAAATGGACTGAGGAGGGGTTATAATACTTTTGTCCGATGACCTTTTGGAGGAGAAGTCCAAATGGCCTTCTATTGACAAAGTCTCGTCAAAATAAGCAGGCGGCTAAAGCTGCGCTCAGTATCAAGCTTTGAAAGGAGATTGCGATGAAAACGACAAAAAGGTTGACAATTCTTGTGCTGCGTAGCGAAGCTCTGCTTCGCGCAGTAGTATTGGTTTTGGCCTTGGGATTGGCTGCGGTGTTTGCATTCCCCGCCGTAGCATGGTCACGGACTGGCGAGTGGGTAGTATATAACACCGCTAATTCCGGACTGCCGTATAACGGCGTTACTGCGCTTGCCGTCGATGCGCAAGGAAATATATGGGTCGGGACTGGTAGGTGGTGGGCCCACGCGGGTGGTGGCCTGGCCAAGTTTGACGGCACGAACTGGACGGTCTATAACACGTCAAACTCCGGGCTGCCGGATAATGATCACGTTAGCCTTTCCATTGATGCCCAAGGCAACATTTGGAGCGGGACTGAGGGAGGATTAGCGAAGTTTGATGGTGTGAACTGGACGGTCTATAAAACCAATAACTCTGGACTACCGAGTAACCATACCGGCGCCCCTGTCTTTGATGCCGAAGGGAACGCGTGGATAGGAACATTCCCTAATGGTGGCTTGGCGAAGTTTGACGGTGCGAACTGGACGGTTTATAACACAGGTAACTCCGGGCTGCCGAGTAACGTTATCACTGACGTTGACATTGATACACAGGGAAACATATGGGCGAACACTATGGGAAGTGGGTTGGTGAAGTTCGACGGGACAAACTGGACGGTGTATAACACAGCGAACTCGCAGTTGCCACATAACGACACTTCTTTCCTCTCCATTGATGGACAGGACAACGTATGGATTGGGACCTATGGGGGCGGCTTGGCGAAGTTTGACGGCACCAACTGGATGACCTACAACAGCGCCAACTCCGGCCTACCGGATAACTGGATCTGGAATCTTACCGTTGATCCCCGGGGGAACGTATGGGCCGGCACCAAGGCTGGATTAGCGAAGTCTGACGGAGTCAACTGGACGGTGTATCACAGAGAGAACTCTGGATTGCCGGACAACAACGTCTATTGTGTTGCCTTTGATAATCAGGGCAGCGTATGGATTGGGACTGAGAGTGGTGGTTTGGTTGTCTATCGTCCCAGGCCGGCCGTTGACCTTAACGGCGATGAAATTGTGGATATCCATGATTTACTCATACTGATTGAACACTGGGGTACAGATGAGCCGCTCTGTGACATTGCTCCCGCTCCTTTTGGTGATGGCATAGTAGATGTCAAGGACTTGGAGGTTCTGATGAGCTACTGGCAGCAGGAAGTTCTGCCCGTTAGCCTGTTGGCATATTGGAAGCTTGACGAGACGGAAGGCGATATAGCCTACGACAGCGCTGGCGTCAATGACGGTATCGTCAATGGTGAGCCAACCTGGCAACCTGATGCCGGTCACATAGATGGCGCGCTCGTGTTCGAGGGGGTTGATGATTATGTCAACACGCCCTTTATATTGAATCCAGAAGGTGGCCCGTTTAGCGTATTTGCCTGGGTTAAAGGCGGCGCGCCGGGACAAGTTATTTTGTCGCAAATAGGCCAGGCCAATTGGCTTTGCGCCGACCCGTCGGGCGGTAACTTGATGACGCAGCTCAGGTATAGTGGCGGCCGGATTGTTGGCCCACCGTTATCATCGCAGACTGTGATCACCGATGGTAACTGGCACCGCGTGGGCCTGACATGGGATGGTTCCAACAGAATCCTATACGTTGATGACATTGAAGTGGCTACAGACACCCAGGGCAGTTTGGCAGGCTCGAATTCCGGTCTGCACATTGGTGCCGGCAAGAATCTTGAACCCGGTATTTTTTTCTCCGGCCTGATTGATGACGTTCGCATTTACAACCGCGCGATAACTCCATAGACGAACAAGTTAATGGAGGATTAGGGCGGAGGACGGATGAAAGAAGACAGAGGGTGGAAAGAATATCGAATATTAAACAAGGAATATAGAAGTCAGAAGTTGAGAATGCTGTTCCGAGTGTGCGCAGGAAAACCTTTGAAAGGAGAAAAAGATGAAAACGACAAAAATGGTAGCGTTTTTGGTTTTGGTGTTCGGTCTGGCGATAGGCTTGGTAAGTACAGCAGAAGCGGAGCCGAAGTACGTCATATTCCTCATCGGCGATGGAATGGGCTTCGAGCAGGTTAAGGCAGGGGGAATGTACGCCAATGGCCAGGCCGGTACGCTATCGTTTGAGTCGTTTCCCTACAATGGCCAGCTGACTACTTATGCAGCCGATGCAGCCGTACCTGATTCCGCGGCAGCGGGGACAGCGATGGCCACCGGCGTGAAGGTCAATTACGGCGTGATCAGCATGGCCTATCCCGGGGATGGCAGCGAGCTGGAAACCCTGCTGGAATATTTTAAGGCCCGAGGCAAGAGCACCGGGATGGTAACTACCTCCACGTGGTACGACGCCACGCCGGCTTCCTTCGGTGCTCACGAGCCCGACCGGTATAATTACGGGGGTATCATGAATGACTATTTGTATCAGACCCGTCCTAACGTTGTGTTCGGTGGCTACCACGATGACAACGTGGCCGCGGCGAGCACGTCGGCGGGGTACACCGTCGTGACTGACCGTGCTACCATGCAGGCGTTGGATACGGAAACAGAAACCATGGTGTTCGGGCAATTTGGCAACGGCTACTTGCCCTTCGAATACGATGGGCTGGGGTCACTGCCGCATCTGTCTGAAATGACCGCAACTGCGCTGAGCATATTGGACAACGAACCGAACGGTTTTTTCCTGATGGTCGAAGGTGGACGCTTTGACCATGCCGGCCATAGCAATGACATTCGGCGAACTGTCTTCGAGACAATTGAGTTCGACAATACGGTGAAGGTGGTAATGGACTGGGCAACAGGACGCACCGACACACTGATACTCGTATGCGCCGACCACGAAACCGGTGGGTTGACTGTGTTAGCCAACAACGGTGCAGGCGTGTTTCCCACTGTCAAATGGAAGAGTTACGTCGGGGACCTCGCTCCCCACACAGCCGCTAACGTGCCGGTTTACGCCTGGGGCGTCAATGCCGAAATGATTTCCGGGGTCATAGATAACACGGACATGTTTCGAGTGGTTACCAGTGACCCACAGGCATGGAATCCCGACCCGGCTGTCCATGCAGCACATCTGGAGACCTCAGCGACCCTTAGCTGGAATATGGGAGCCGGTGCGGTCTCAAACGATGTGTATTTCGGCGAGAATTTTGACGATGTCAACAACGGCACCGGCGGTACGTTCCGAGGCAACCAGACCGAGACGTCTTTTACTGTTGGTTTGGCTGGATTTGCCTATCCCGATGGTCTTGTTCCCGACACAACTTACTACTGGCGGGTCGATGAGGTCAATGACCTGGACCCGAATAGGCCGTGCAAAGGCGACCTATGGAGATTCAACGTCCTGTCCCTCCCTGGTCTTGTGGGCTGGTGGAAGCTGGATGAGACAGAAGGCGCCATCGCCTACGACAGCACTGGGAATAGTGACGGAATCGTCACTGGAGAACCGCTCTGGCAGTCTAGCGCCGGTCAGATAGACGGGACGCTGCAGTTTGACGGGATTGATGATTATATCAGCATGCCCTTTATCCTGGACCCGGCCGATGCGGTGTTCAGTGTTTTTGCATGGGTTAAAGGCACCACTCCAGGCCAGGTCATCATCTCTCAAACTGGCGGTGCGAATTGGCTTTTGGCCGATCCATCCGAAGGGAAACTTCAGACCAGCTTATCACGTCCTGCTGGTGGTCGGTTTGTCCCACAGCCACTAATATCAGAATTCATAATCACCGATGGCAACTGGCACCGCGTGGGACTGACATGGGACGGTTCCAACAGAATCCTATACGTTGATGATGTTGAAGTGGCTACAGACACTCAGGGCAGTTTGGCAGGTTCGAATTCCGGTCTGCACATTGGTGCCGGCAGCACCCTTGACCCAGCCAGTTTCTTCTCCGGCCTGATTGATGACGTTCGGATTTACAACCGGGCGATAATTCCATAGACGATCCGGGTCGGCTGTGGTGACGGTGTGAAGGAAAAGTTATGGCTGTCCCATTTTTTCAATATCGTATTTGATATTAGATTCCTTCCAGTATCCTCTTACACTGTGCCACATGGCTTCTGCCGGTTGCCATATTTTTGCCACGAGCAACCCGAATGAACGCGTATTTTATCAGCTCATATACGATATACAGCTTCTGGCGAACCT
>CAYGBH010000337.1:0-4916 GCA_964348055.1 uncultured Pirellulales bacterium | reverse complement strand
GGGTCATGCACCTTCAGACTGTCCCATGCTCCGCGAACCTTGATTTTATTACGGTCATCCTCTTGCCCCAGCCACTGACCTGATTTTCCCGGTTTCAATACCGGCTCGGCTGCCTTTATCCATGGGCCATCCGGTGAGTCCGCCCGGGCCATTGCTATGACGTTCTTTGTTCGTCTCCTGTACGGGGCTTTTACCGCCTGGTAATAGAGGTAGTACTTACCTTCGGCAACGAGGATGTCCGGGGTGAAAACACTGCGCTCGTCAAACGATCCTTTTTCGCCCCGGCCAACGGCCATGCCCTGTTCTATCCATCTTCTGCCGTCGAGCGATGTGGCGTACCAGATTGTTGCCAGGTCCCAGTTTGTTGCTGGCAACTCACCTGTCGCCTCATCATAGCCGACCGGCGCTCCGAGGGACTTTGTATACCATACATAGTATTTATCACCAACCTTGATCACTGTGCTTGGGTCACGCCGAGTCACGCCTTCCTCGAAGCCAAGGCCTTCGGCAGCAGAGTACTTGAACATCGTGTAGAATTCATTTTCGGCGTCATGTGTTTCGTTCCAGAGGGTTCTGTAACGTTTCATAGCCGCACTTTCGCTGCCTCGGTCGATGTGCTGACAACTTGCCACGAGCAAAACACCTAACGTGAAAATTCTTACTCGGTTCACCGAAATTCGCAGAATTCGGCCTGCGTTCATAATCTGCTTCCTTAATTTCTATCTCAACCGACAGAAGCTATGTGACCAAAGCCTCTCAATTTCACGAGCATATCAAATCTACTTGATACATGCAAAGCTTGTTCTTTACCTCAATAGATGTATGTTCAATAGTCAATAATCAATTAAGAAGGGGGCCTATACCGAATCAATCGGTATAGGCCCCAAATTGGTGCAAAGTCACTATGTCATTGCCTCCTTCATCCCCGCGTCACGGTTCGGGGTAAAACTCCGTGCGTGGCAGGAATCCAATCAGCTTATAGTCCGTCATTGCGAGGCTTTTGAAAAAAGCCGTGGCAATCTCAATTCTCCAGAGCTTCGTATCAAAATCGATTACCACCGCGGCCACAGTTGCTCATCTAACCACTGAACCACCAATGCGTTTAGTCAATCTTAGAAATCACGATAGCATCCAGCATCGTACCGTCCTCCCTGTAGCTGATCTCCAGGGTATGCGTTCCGGCAGGTAGCGTGAAGAGCACTGTTGCATTTTCATCATCGTCGTCGCTGAAGACATCGCGCCACTGCCAGGTGCCTGTATCTGGCACGCCATTCCACCGCACCCAGCCGCTTGGGTTCAACTCTGTCTCGATGGGGATGGTAGCTCCCTGGATTCGGACCCAGAAGGAGTCGCTGCCGCCAGTAATGATCACGCGAAATAGGATTTTATAGACTCCAGCGGGAGCCGTGAGATTGTAAGTCGCGATACCATCAGGAGGCGGATTATCCATCTCGTCGCCGATGCCATCGTCTCTGCCGATATACTTTCCGCCCGATGAGTTCGGATCATCACAAATGTTCATGGGCGATGTAATCTGTTAGGAGCTTCCGCTTCAAACCACATTTCCAGAGGAGGCTCTTGATACGGATACAGCCGAATGTCATCAAAGTACATCACACCCGAACCGCCGGGCGTCGTACTGGTCTCGTCACCAACGCCAATACTAAGCTTCGTGACATTCTGCAGGCTGGCGCCAAGTGACGCAAGGTCGATATTCCACTGCTGCCACGATGCTTGCTTCATGTCACCCGCATCACCGCCATATACCACCTTGGAGTCGTTGACCTTGACATACATCTGCTCAGCAGCATTGTTCGGATCGCCGTGGATGTGCAGCACTAATGTCGCAGCGCCGGCTTGCGTCCAATTCTGCGGAACAGCAAAAGTGCGTTCGGCCTCTGAATGCCTTGCCGTGCCGGAGTTGTCGTAGAAGAATGGCATCGCCTGCCTGCCAGTATGAACAATACTTTGCTCGGCAAAGGGAGGCATATCATAACCAACGAGAGCCCCGTTTGTCGCGACGTCGTATCCATCTATCCACGCGTTGAATATCCTGTTGCTCTCGGGGTCAGTGGGGTCAAGGTCATTGTAGGACTCAAAGTCGTCCACGACAAAATATTCTTGTGCCCTGAAGTCCCAGACATCGCCTTGCCACGTTGAGGGGGTCTCGGCTTCATTGACCTCATCGACCCGCCAATAGTAAGTCTTGCCTAAATCAAGCGATAAGGGACCATAGCTGGTCTCGGTCACGGTAGCAACAGCGGCAGTACCGTTGGCCACAGCCTCCCAGCTGTCGCTGAAGTACACGTCGTGCTTAGCTGCCTGTCTTCCCGCTCTGAAGCCAAGGGTCACATCCACGTCCACATCTGTTGCCCCCGAATCCGGGTAGGGCTCTCTTGCATGGACGGGTATGTAGAAGAAGCGGACCTCACTGAGACCATATTGGTTCAGGATGCCTCCCCAGTTGCTGTTGGCCGTGAGCCTGACGTACTTTGCTCCTACACCACTCAAATCAACAGTTGTATTGTGCGCATAGCCGAGCGAACCAGGCGCCCGTGCAAACTGGTGAGTAGTTCCCAATATCGTATAATCGATGCCATTGATCGAATATTCAATGGAAACATCTTTGAACCCGAAACCGATCGATGGCTCTACACTGTCATTCGAGTTCCATACCCACATCTGGTGCAGTTCGTAAGCCTTGTCGAACTGAAATTCGATCCATGTCGGTTGAACTCCGCTCAGGCTGCTCAGCCACATACTATCAACACTTATGTTGCCGTGCAATAAGCCGCTGTCATCCAGTCCCGAGCCGTTCACGGTATTTTCAGGCCCTTTACCTACGTCGCTGCTGGAAGCTGTGGCAGTTATAGACGTTCCGGCAATCGGATAAACAAACGGCTCGACCGTAAACTGCCAGGTACCACCTTTGTGTATCGTGCTGTCGGGTGGGGCATCGACCTCATCAATACGCCAGTAATAGCTCTGGCTGAATTCGAGACGGCCGGGATCATAAGTTGTAGCGTTTTGACCTTGAGCGGCCAGCACGTTCAGTGGATTGGTTCTATCGGCCTGGTCGACATCGGCAAAAGATGTTCCGAAGTACACATCGTGCGTGGCGGCAGATGGTCCAGGCGTCCAGCTCAGGATAACATCCCTCGGCACTTCTGTCGCACTGTCAGCAGGACTCGGATTTCTGGCGTTCGTCGGTGGCCCCAGACCCTGATCTCCATCCCAGTAAATCTCATCGATATAGATTCTTTCTGCCTGACCTGTTCCGCTTATATCGGTGAATATTATGCCGGTCAGAGGTTCTGTCGTCGCAACGCCGAATGGAATATTGCTTTCAATGAGGTCTTGCTGAGTCGGTAGTGTTGCCTCTCCGGCCGGTCCGTCAGCGGCTCTGAGGTAAAGATCAAAGGTATCGGCCGCATTATTGGCCACAATCCAGTAATTGTACCATTGACTACGTACAACATCGGCCTTAAGAACGGTCGTGCCGTCTGTTTTGACGAGGTTAAGTCCGCCCGAACCATTATCCAACAATCCGAATCCGGCCGGAATACTCTTCGGATTGTCGGCATTCGCGCTGTTTATAGGATCCTCGCTCGCATCCGAAATCAAACCTATATAGGTACGCGGGACCAGGCTGTAGGAACGGAGCATAAGCCGGAAAAACGCTATTCCTGTTTCGCCGTTGTCAATCGTGTTGCTTATGCCGTTGAATCCGATGGCGCGTGCAGATGCGCCGGTACTAAGGCCAATAACAGTTACGCCCCTGCTTCCGCCGGTATCTCTGATTTGGATACTCCCGGTACCCTCGCTATAGGTATCCCAGGTGCCTCCCATTACACCCGTGCATGCCCTGCCATCAGGAGAGCCTGTCGTCGACATACTATCAAAATTTTCCACCAATTCAAGGTCTGCCTGGACGTTTGTGCCGGCCAGCAGTACCACCAAAATTGCAATCATATTTTTTATTAATCGCTCCATTATCACACCCTTTCAAGACAGATATCAACAATCATTTTTGTAAAAGTCAGCATCTAAAAACCCGATTTTTATTCCACCGCTGATGCGCTAGTCTTATTATCTGCAATTCTCAGCTATTCACAGCTTATTCGGTTAGGCTCTAAGCATTACCTTTTGGCAACTCGCCTCCGTGAAACGCTTTGGCGGAGCGGAGCACACCAAAACAAAATTGAGAATGAAGAATTGAGAATTAATAATTCTTCATGTTAAATTCAAAATTCTGAATTCTTTCTACCTCCTTCCTTCAAAAACCTAATCTCTTCTCCGTAGTAGTCCTACTACGAAGGATGAATATATTGTAACTTTAATTGGCTTGTGGCTCTGGAGCCGACCCATACAGCCGAATGTCGTCAATGTACAATTTACCAGTGGCACCATCGCCATCAATCCCAATAGCCAGCTTCGTGACATTCTGCAGGTCGACGCCAAACGATGCAAGGTCGATATTCCACCGCTTCCATTCTGCTTTCGCTATGTCAGCCGCATCACCGTCATAGGTCACCTTGGAGCCGTCGACCTTCACATACAACTGACCGGTGTTCCCTTCAGCGCCATGGAAATACAGCACCAATGTCGCAGCGCCGGCTTGCGTCCAATTCTGCCCAACAGCAAAAGTGCGTTCGGCCTCTGAATATGCTGCGCCAGCGGTGTTGCCGTAAGACATCGGCATCGACTGCTTGCCGCCGTGAACGATGGTTTGCTCGGCGAAAGGAGCAATCTCATAACCAACGAGAGAGCCGTTTGTCGGGATGCCGTATCCGTCTGCCCACGTCAAAAATATCCTGTTGCTCTCGGGGTCAGTGGGGTCAAGGTCATTGTAGCTCTCAAAATCGTCCACGACAAAATATTCTTGTGTCGTAAAGTTCCAGAGCTTGCCTTGCCAC
>CAYGBH010000336.1:0-4926 GCA_964348055.1 uncultured Pirellulales bacterium | reverse complement strand
TGGCGATTTCGTCAACTGCACAGTCCCAAGCTTTTTTATATAACAAACTACTTTTTTATTGGGTATGCAACAATCTGTAGTTTCGTTGCATTTAAGCGACACTATGCAAAATTGTAGTACTTTACAGAGTGATTACCACTTTCCCTTTTGCGTGCCCTCTTTCGGCATAACGGTGAGCTTCGGCAATTTCACTCAATGGATAAGTTCGGTCAATTACTGTCTTCATCTTTCCGGCCTCAATGACGCCCCTGAGAAAATCAAGCTCTTTTACGGTATATGGTGGCATTGTAAATATAGCTTTTTTATCGCCTATCTTTGAAGTCCATAACATCTGCAGCAGCAGTGGAATGGTAGCTACTGTAGAAAGGTAAATTCCTTTTTGATTCAGGGAGGTTTTACATTGTGAAAACGACCTTTTGCCTACAGCGTCGAAGATAATATCATAAGTCTGTCCGTTTTTGGTAAAGTCCTCTTTCGTGTAGTCTATTATCCTGTCTGCGCCAATAGACCGCACTAATTCCAGGTTCGCTGTGCTGCATACCCCGGTAACTTCCGCCCCGAAGTATTTAGCCAGTTGCACGGCAAAAGTGCCTACTCCGCCGGAAGCACCATTGATAAGGACTCTTTGCCCGCTCTGAATATGACCGTATTCTCTGAGGAATAATAGTGCGGTACAAGCTGCAAAAGGAACTGCGGCAGCTTCCTCATATGTCATATTGTTTGGCATAATACCCACTTTTTCTTCAGGCATACATACATACTCGGCGTGAGCACCAGTAGGAGGCCCTCCTCCATAGACCTGGTCACCCGGCTTGAACAATTTTATATCTTTGCCTGCCGCTTCTACATTTCCGGAAAACTCAACCCCTAGTATGTGATAACTAGGTTTTGGTTTTAGCAGCCCTGTCATGAATCGGGCGATAAGCGTTTTACCGTTGCGGAATCTCCAGTCCATCGGGGTTACAGTTGTAGCATGTACTTTTATGAGTACTTGATTATCCTTTGGAGCAGGTTTTTCTACCTCTTTCAGTTCAAGAACTTCAGGTGGCCCGTATTTCGTATAGACAATCGCCTTCATCGTATTGCTCCTTTAATAAAGTATGGAATCAGGGTGTTTCTTGTCTCTTCCCACGGAAGATGAGATAGAATCCAATAATAAATTCGAACAACATAATCGGGCCCCAAGCAGCCCAATAAATACTTTGAGGGAGATCAATAATCAGAGACAACACTGTTTGTATAGTTGCTAGAGATGCACCTAATAATCCTAGAATTGCCAGCCAAAATGGAATCGCTTTACTTCTATAAAAAAGTATATTATTGAATAGACTTCCTATTGCATAGAAAACCATCGCTAGCGTAAATCCCTGAACTATTCTTGAAACAAGCATTTGACCGAGATAATTCAATTCCGTTGTTCCACTGCCTGATACTAACGAAGCTTGTTGACTTAACATAAGGAGTGAAAAATCATCGATTCTCAGTACAGCTAAAAGAATAACCTCACCTATTCTGAATCCCAACGCAAGAAGTGCCAAGTATAGACCAAAAGGTTTCAGGATATAAAATAGGGTAACAACTAGTGCCATTAAAGCAACCACTCCTATTAAGTCAATCCACACTGCCAATCGGTATTGAAAGGCACTATCTGCCACCATTCTAAAAGTGTTGGAAATACTCTCGGAATCTATAAGTCCGCCGGCCAGCATTTCTCTTAAGACGAATGTTGTCAGCGTGAAGATAAATAAACCACCGCATAATCTGTATATCGATTTATCACTCATTGCATCCACCGAATATAGTTAATGTATTTAATTCATAAACCTCAAAGAACGTCTCAGGTACTCTTTATAGCAGCATTCCTGCGGAGTTCTTACCAGAGTAGAAATACCTTTATCTGCTCTAAGGGTAAATTTGCATATATAGCCTGAACTATTGTTGGCATTTATGCCAGGCAGAAAGGTTTTCTAAGCCAATCAATAGTGTCAGCTACTTGGATGAGGTAATTCTGTACAAAATTGACCGGCTTAGAGTTTATGCAATCATGAGTTATTGGGCTTATTCCTCATACTGGGGGAATCCCTTTTTCGCCACTAAAAGACAGACTAAAGGAATTATGCCGAATCCTAAGAATAAATAAGTTTGGAAACATGGACTTGACCAGCCAAGGATAACCATCTCGTATCCACCTTGAATCACTCCGTATGCCAGTAACATGGCACTCCAAATGATCCCCAGTGTCCATGCATATTTTTTCATCTGTTTAAGTTTCAGGGCGAAAAATATCCCGAATACAACAACCCAAAGTCCTTCCCATAAAGGTTTTATCATTGACATGTCTAAGAATCCGCGACCAGCTTTGTCCAACTCTCCTAAGTCAAATGAGGAACCAGCATATTTGCTTAACCCAGTTTCTAAAATTGAGCCAGGGTTACTCATGGCAAAAACATTAAAGGCAAGAAAAAGACAAGATATGATTATTAATACCCACCAAACGTTCCTACTAAACCCGCTTTCTTTAGCCATTTTACCTCCCCTTTCTATAGTTTACGTTGACCTTACTACAATTATGGGGAAAATTCAATAGCGTTTTGGAACATCTAGTCAGTTCGACACTTCCCAGATTCTTTCATGGCGATGGAATAGAGTAATATTTCGTTGGAATGTGGAGTGTAGAAAAAGGAACGCTATTTACCCCAAATGAAACAAAACGGACTTTCGTTGCATGGCGCAACAGAATACTTTTTTGTTGTTAACTTGTGCTCCTTTTTAAAGATAGAGCAAAAACATTAAACTTGTACACTAACCAAATACGGTATATAACGTTATATACTAATAGAAATCAATTAAGCTAAAAGGTGGATAATGTTCAAAAAGTTCATATTGGTTGCCACGATAGCGAGTTTGTTCCTGCTGACCTTGAGTGCCTGCGGGGCAGTAAAGACCGATGGGCCATCTCAAGAAGATGGATCAGATATTGTTGGTATTATCACTGAGATCAACTCCTCCGGTAGTGAAACGGTAGACGGTCGCGTCCTCGTCGAACTCGAGCAACCAAATAACACCTCGGATAAATTCTGGGTTACTATTGAGAAAAACACTTCGATCTACAAATTTGATGGGAAACAATATACCGATGTATCGTTCAGTTCTCTCACCAAGGGACAAACCGTAGAGGTTTGGTTTGATGGACCGGTTGCTGAATCCTATCCGGCCCAGGTAAAAGCGAAACAGGTAGTTGTAAGGGTCGTTACAGATTATGACAGTCTTGTGGATGGTCTTCGGGCAATTGGAGCAACAGTGGAGCATGAGACATTACCTGAGGTTGTAGTCCAAGATTTCTTCTCGGTTACCGGGCAGGTGTTCAAGCTCAATGGAGAAGATGTTCAGGTCTTTGAATACGACGATCATTCTAAAGCGGAGACAGAAGCCGCGTTGGTATCACCTGACGGCAGTTCCATTGGAACAAGCCTTCCGTTTTGGATTGCTCCCCCACATTTTTATAAAGCAGGCCGAATAATCGTACTCTACGTTGGAGAAAACACGGCGGTAACAGACGCGCTGGAAAGCATCCTCGGTAAACAGTTTGCAGGTCGGCAGGGTGAAATGAATCAAGCTCAATCTGACGAGGCTGCTATCTACGCAGCTGTCATCCGGCAGCTTGCCACTGAAGACGATACCTTCGGAGGTAATCTCAATCCAAGTACCTTATACATTATCAGGAATACAGACGATGGCGCAGGAAATCCAGTCGAAGGTCAGAAATCAGACACGAGTATGATTACCGATACTTTACAAAGTGAGATTTCCACCATGTTAACCGATCTTTCTGCTGAAATTATCTGGATTGACACATTTGAAGACGCCGAGTTTGAGGAATCCGGTTTTGAAGTCAAGCGTGGTGGTGCAATAATAACCTTGGGAAATATCTATGCGCAAGAAGATGGCTCGGTTCAGGTAGCTGGAAGTATTTACATCGCCAACCTCGCTGCAGGTGGATCAACCTATATCCTGGAAAAGGTTGATGGAGCCTGGAAGATTGCCGGTCGTGTCGGGCCTGTTTGGATGAGTTAAAGGAAATTTCTCACTCGACAATTTACTAAATTGTTACCTATTCACCAAAGATTCCATTGATGTGGAGTACTCAGAGTAATAGCTGAAGATAAAGTAGGATCGCTGCAAGGGGCAGCGTTGCAAGGGTGACGGGAACTCCCACTCTTAACCATTGCCCGAAACTCATATGTATATGGTCTGCTTGACCATGGTATTTTCTTTCCATATAGCCCAGGGCAACAATGTTCGCTGTGCTCCCTATCATGGTCAAGTTACCACCCAAGGTGCTTGCGAAGAGCATAATCCACCAAAGTGGCAGTATAGTGAAACCGGCACTGCCGAGGTCTTGGATAATAGGTATCAAAGTTGCTACTGCGAGCACATTATCTAGAACGGCGCTAAGCAAGGCTGTCAAGCCTGCCAAGCTGAAGAAAAGAAGCGACTCATTTCCTCCAACGAGAGAGATGAAGCCTCGAGCTATGACCTCAGTGGTGCCAACAAACTGGAGCGTTCCAACCGAAGAGAACAGGAGCATGAAGAAACTCAACGACCACCAATCCACTCTTCTCTCTACTATGTCTCTTGCCCTATGGCGGTGCAAAAGGAGGGATATACCTGCTGCGACCATGGCTGTACCTACCAGAAGGGAGTTTTTTCCTAATCCCAATAGATGTTCTAATTGCGAATGCAGTACCAGGCTTACCAGAGTCCCAAGAAAAAGCCCCCAGCAAACAAGCATATCTGAGCTAAAGGGTGACTTCTCCTGAATAAGATTCGCTTCCCCTTCACTTTTAGACTCCTCATCCATTGCGATCTGTAAACGAGATACGGCATTACCAAAGAGTTTCAAGGAGAGAGGCACTGCAATCAATA
>CAYGBH010000335.1:0-4927 GCA_964348055.1 uncultured Pirellulales bacterium | reverse complement strand
GCAAATATCGCTGACATCCAACTTTTTCACCACGTCTTCGGCGAGTTTACGGGGGCTGGTTTTCATCTTTTTGGCTAATGCCATTACGCCGTTGGCCTGATAATCGCCGAATTTCGGGTCGGTCGAGGGTCTTACTATAGCTGGAGAGTCTCTTCGGCCGCTGGCTGCGGCCATTGCAGACGATATTCTTTCTTCGAGTATGTCAATAACGGCCTTCATTTGATTTTCAATAATCAATAATCATTTATCAATAGTCAATCTCTTTGCGTCGCCCCAGAGTAATTCCAAATCATAATAGTCTCTATATTCGCTGTCAAAGATATGGATTACGACGTCGATAAAGTCGAGCAGAATCCAGCGTGCCTGTTCATAGCCGGCCCTGCCGAAGCGCTGTAGGCCCTGTTTCTTTGCAGCCTCACAGATTTCATCGGCAACGGTGCGCATTTGTCTATCGCTCGTGCCGGTAGCGATAACGAAATAATCGGTGGCAGGCGATTTGCCCCTCAAATCCAGAGCCACAATATTGCTGCAATGCCTGCCTGCCGCCACCTTAGCCGCGGCCAGGGCAAATGCCTTTGCTGTTCTGTTTGCCTTCTTTACCAAATTACGCGCTCTTTTTTTTCAATAAAAGACGGGGCGGCCATCCCGCACCGATTGAGCTTGGACCCAAGTCGTGTGGGAGACCACCCCGATAGATTATCTCTATTAGGCAATCACGTCAACTGTGCCACTCGTACACGAAAACCTCATTCTACAATATATCGCAAAATGCACGCCTGATTAGTTACTACTCAGGCCGAGCCAGCCGCCAATAATCGGTGCGAATTTTACGATTACGCCGGCAAAGACCACGCTGACTATCGTCATCAACTTTATTAGAATATTCAGACTCGGTCCGGAGGTGTCCTTGAAAGGGTCGCCGACGGTATCGCTGGCCACCGCTGCCTTGTGGGCGTCGGAGCCCTTGCCGCCGAGGTTACCTTTTTCGATGAACTTTTTGGCGTTGTCCCAGGCACCGCCGGCGTTATTGAGCGTAATTGCAAGGACAAAGCCACAGGTCAATCCGCCTGCCAGAAGTCCCATCACACCTGCTACGCCGAGAAACAATCCCGTTAAAATCGGGATGATAATCGCCAGCAGTGAGGGCAGAACCATCTCCTTCTGTGCGCCGCGGGTGGAAATATAAACGCAGCGGGCATAATCGGGCTCACCCGTACCTTCCATAATCCCCGCAATTTCCCTGAACTGGCGACGGACCTCGTTGACCATCTCGCCCGCAGCTCTGCCGACGGCCTTCATTGTCATAGCACAGAATACAAAGGCCATCATAGCACCAATAAAGAGACCCCCAATCAACTTCGGATTCATAATATTCAGTTCGTAGGCCTCTACAAACTTCATAATAGTGGTGGTTTTCACATTTATTGCGTCTCCAAGACCGTCTTTGGCGGCAAAGGCAATTTTGCCTACGTGATATATTCCCGTGGCACTTTCCTCAGCAAGCCGGCCGATCCATATCCTAACTTCCTCAATGTAGGCCGCCAATAATGCCATAGCCGTCAAAGCTGCCGAGCCTATTGCAAAGCCCTTTCCCGTCGCTGCGGTAGTGTTGCCAAGGGCATCGAGGGCGTCGGTTCTTTTCCTGACCTCTTCACCCAGGCCGCTCATCTCGGCATTGCCGCCGGCATTGTCGGCTATCGGCCCATATGCGTCTGTTGCCAGGGTAATGCCCAATGTGGCAAGCATTCCGACGGCCGCAAACCCAATGCCGTACAGACCCATCGATATATTTGAAAAGCCGCCGGCAAAACCGAACGCACACAAAATGCCGACTACAATCGTTATCACAGGCAGACCAGCCGAATACATACCGGTTGCAAAACCCTCAATGATTGTCGTCGCGGCTCCCATCTTTGTCTGCTCGGCGACACCGCGCGTCGGACGGTAGCTGTCAGAGGTGTAGTATTCGGTAAACTGGCCTATTAACACGCCGGCAAGCAGGCCGGAGATAACCGAGCCAAATACACCCCAGCTAATCCAGTCTGTTGAGGCCATTATCGCCACGGCAACTACAATAAGGACCGAACTGCTGAGAGTTCCCGTCAGTAAAGCCCGCAACAGGTTTTTTTGCGTTGCGTTTTCTCTGCAGCGGACGAGGAAGATTCCAACGATAGAAAGAACAATCCCCAGACCGGCAACGAGCGTTGGAGCAAGAACTGCTTTCAACGGGTCCATCCCCTTTTGCTCCAGCACGCTCAGTGGCAAAGCGGCACCAAGCACTGCCGCGGCGAGTATCGAGCCGCAGTAGCTTTCGAACAGGTCGGCCCCCATACCGGCGACATCGCCCACATTATCACCGACGTTATCAGCGATTGTCGCGGGGTTTCTCGGGTCATCTTCCGGTATGCCGGCTTCGACTTTGCCGACCAGGTCTGCTCCGACATCGGCCGCTTTGGTGTAAATGCCGCCGCCAACACGAGCAAATAACGCCTGAGTCGAAGCGCCCATAGCAAAGGTTATCATCGTGGTAGTAATTTCCATCAGCTTGTGGCTGGGATCCATTCCCTTGGGTACCAGAGTCAGGCCAAGGAGTTCGAGGCCCTGTTTCATGTGTTCGGCTGTATAGACAAGCTTGTCAAGAATCAGATACCAGATCGTGATATTGAGCAGGCCGAAGCCGACGACGACAAGGCCCATAACCGCACCCGAACGAAAAGCGACCTGCAGGCCGCGATTGAGACCCTCGCTGGCCCCTTGAGCAGTGCGGGCCGAGGCGTTTGTCGCAGTCTTCATACCCAGGAAGCCAGAAAGGGCGCTGAAGAAACCGGCGGTCAGAAAGGCTACCGGAACGAACGGATTTTGAACGCCCAGATAAGCGCAGACTGCTAAGACGACCAACAATATCAGGAACACCAGCGCTACAACGCTGTATTGCCTGAACAGATAGGCGTAGGCGCCTTCACGGACGTGGCGGGCAATGGTTATCATTTTTTCTGTGCCTTCGGGAGCAGCCATAACCTTCTTATAAAAATACCACGCGAAACCCAAAGCCAACAATGCGCCTACTGGAGCAACGCCCCAGCTCAGCGGGATGCTGGCAGCGTCAGCTGATTCGGACCCTTCGGCCGCCATTGCCGCTGCACTAAAGGCAAATGTCGGCACCAAAAGCCCAGCGCTGCTTTTAAGAATCTTCACTGTTTCTACCCTTTAGAATTTCACTGTCGTTTCTGCCATAGTGACGTACTTGAAATTCCACGCAGTTTAACCAAAGGAAAAAGCTTTTCAAGTGTTTTATCGAGGAAAGCGAAATAAACTCGTATCTTGACTTACTAACCGAATCATGAATAACGAGCGACGAATTATGTGTGATAATGTGCGTTGATTCTAACATATTCGGTGCTCAAATCACAGCCATAGCAAAAATCGCTTGCCTTGCCTGTGCCCAAATCTACTGTTATTGTGTGCTCGGTTTGCGAGACGACCTTACTCGCCCTTTTTACATCAAATTTTCTCGGGGCCCCCTTGGTAAAAACCGTTATATCGCCGAGCCTGCAGGATAGCTTATTTGGATTCAACTTTATGCCTGCCGAACCGACGGCACAGATAATTCTGCCCCAATTGGGGTCGCCGCCGTGCACCGCACATTTTACCAGCGGATAGTCGGCTACCGCCCTGCAAGCCTTTGCTGCGTCGGCCTTTGTAGCCGCACCTTTGACAACTACCTTGAACATCCGCGTCGCCCCTTCGGCATCAAGTGCCATTTGTTTGGCTAAATCGTCGCATAATTGGCCCAATGTCTTGGCGAACCTCTTATATCGTGGACACTGGCTTACTATTGGGCGATTACCTGCCAGGCCGGAAGCAAGAATTATCGCGGTATCATTGGTACTTTGATGGCCGTCAACAGTCAGTTTGTTCAGGGAATTGTCGACAGCGCGTTTCAGCGCCCTTCCTAACAAGGATTTGTTTATAGCTGCATCGGTCGTAATGAAAAGAAGCGTAGTCGCCATATTTGGGGCAATCATACCGGCTCCTTTAACCGCCCCGGCTATCGTAACCTCGGCGCCGGAAATTTCGAGTCGGCGGACGGCTTGTTTGGGCTTCGTGTCGGTTGTCATTATCGCCTTTGCAAAATCCTGACCCGCTGAGGTGGAAGCCGAAAGTTTCACTGCTGCTTTTGAAATGCCGGCAGTAATTTTCTTAATTGGCAACTGCCGGCCGATGATACCCGTAGAAGCAACGAGAACGGCTTGCGCCGCATATCTCGTATCTCGTATCTCGTATCTCGTGTTTCTTTCGAGATACGCTTCACGCTTCACGAATGCTGCCGTTATGGAGCACATCTGTTTTGCATTTTTAAGTCCTTTCTGGCCGGTGCAGGTATTGGCATTGCCGGAATTGACAACTACGGCCCGGATTTTAGGGCTTTTTATGTGCTGCTTGCTGACAGTCACCGCCGCAGATTGGATTTTGTTGGTCGTAAAGACCGCTGTCGCATTCGCACCCGTGGGGCAGACAAGCAGTGCCAGGTCAGCCTTGCCGGATTTCTTAATCCCGCACCGCACTCCCGCTGCCAAGAATCCCTTCGGTGCAGTAATAGTATTATTAGCCATCTTGTGTCTCGTTAAAGAATAGTTACATTTCTTGAGCGCGGGTCTTTTATAATTTTCGGCCCATTGCTGAGTTTTCCCTTAATCGCCATATCTCTAAAATCAGCCATCGGGTCATAGAATTTCCTGTTCAAATCGACCGTATTGACCATCAAGCCCGGGCGATTGGGTCTGAGCTGGCGGACTATCTTGCCGTCCGGCTGAATGAAACACGATGGATACGGCGAGTAGTACCCGCTCGAATTTGACATGCTCACCCAAAAGTAGTTCGTCGCTGCCCGGCACTGCATCGTCTGCCGCATAATCTGGGTGTGCAC
>CAYGBH010000334.1:0-4947 GCA_964348055.1 uncultured Pirellulales bacterium | reverse complement strand
AACAACCGACCATATTGTCGTGGATGATTTCGAGAGCTACAATGACCTTGACCCCACTGAACCCTTGAGCAAGAGGATATTTAGCGTGTGGATAGACGGATATGACATCGCGACAAACGGCTCTCTTGTTGGTCATGAAAATCCTCCTTTTTGCGAGCGAACTATCGTTCACGGTGGCAGCCAGTCGATGCCGTTCTTCTATGCCAACACTGACGGCGCAGCATATTCAGAGGCAGAACTGCCGCTGAGTCCGCCACAGGATTGGACTAAAGCTGGCATTGCGACGTTGGTGCTGTACTTCTACGGCACTGCGGGCAGCACCGGGCAGTTGTATGTGAAGGTCAACGGCTCGAAGGTGGTCTATGATGGTGACGCCGCTGACATAGCGAGACCACAATGGAAACAGTGGAATATCGACCTTGCATCAGTTGACACCAACCTGCAGAATGTCGCGAAACTGAGTATTGGGATTGACGGCAATGGCGCCAGTGGCACATTGTACTTTGACGACATTCGGCTGTATCCGCCCAGATGAATTGCTTCACTAATGTATTTTGAGGATAAACACGGCCAGGCACTGGAAGCCAGTTACGAAGAACCAGGCATAGAAAAACAAAAAATTCCAACAAAAGTATTATTTAATGGAGATCAACAATGAAGAATTGTTCACAGTTCATCCAGCGAACCATCTCTTTAGTACTAATCAGCTCTACAATTTGTATTGCTCAACAAATCCCCGATGGACCCTATTTCGGCCAGGAACCGCCGGGCCTGATACCTGAGATTTTTGCCCCGGGTATTATTTGCCTTGAAAATCGATACGAACAGAACGCTGCTTTTTCTCCGGATGGAACAGAGTTTTTCTTCTCGCTCACAAATTCATCCTGGGGTTGGTTTACAATCATGTACACCAAGCAGGAAAATGGTCACTGGACAACACCTGTTACAGCTTCGTTTTTAGGCGATTTTTATAACTGTGAGCCCTGTTTCTCGCATGACGGACAAAAGCTGTTTTTCACATCACCTCGACCTTCTGCACCACCCTGGAATACGGATATCTGGATGACTGAACGTACTGAAACAGGGTGGAAAGAACCCGTCAATTTAGGTCCACAAGTGAATTCGGATACATTTGAGTGGCATGTTTCTGTTACTACTGACGGAACCTTATACTTTTTATCCAGGCGCGCAGGAGGAGAAGGATTGGGAGATCTTTACTGTTCAAGACTGACAGATAACGGTTATTCGAGAGCCGAAAATCTCGGATATCCAATCAATACTAATTCTCAGGAGGGCGATCCCTTTATAGCACCTGATGAAAGTTACTTGATATTTACTTCGCATCGGTCTGGAGGATACGGCAAGGGTGATCTATATATCAGTTTTAGAAAAAATGACGGCTCCTGGGGAACACCTGTAAACCTTGGTCCCCATTTTAACACCGCCGCTTATGAAAATGGCTCTACAATCTCACCCGATGGCAAGTTTTTATTTTTCACAAGAAGGCAAGATTGGAATACAAATATCGATTCGGATATCTATTGGGTGAGTGTAAAGGCGTTCCTTCCCGACCCAAATGGGCCTATTTTCAATGTGATGACAGGTCAACGATTCATTTCGATCCAGACCGCCATCAACCATGCCCAGCCGGGCCAGACAATCCTTCTGTCACCCGGTGAGTACAAAGAGAACATAATCCTGCACCAACAACAGGATTTAACGATTCGTTCTGCAAACGCACAGGATTCGGCGATTGTTTCTCTGACCACAATTTCCGGCGACGGCCAATCCCCCGTTGTGACCCTTTCACCGGGTGGTGCAATACAACTGCAGGGATTAACGATCTGCGATGGCGCACAGGGTATTAGCTGTTCAGGAGCTCAATTGCAAATGAATCATTGTGTTGTTACAGGAAATCACGGCTGCGGCGTCGAAGTGAGCGATGAAAGCCATCTTGAAATGAGCCACTGTATTGTGGCGGGCAATGCAGAGACAGGGCTTCGTTCTTTGCCCAAGGTCGTTGGACGAGAATTTCTATACAGCCATGTGGACATAACCAACTGCACAATCGCCCAAAATCAGCAATACGCCATTGATGGTAGGCAGATGGCGGTCACGAACTCAATCCTCTACTTCAATGGCCAAGATGGTGCCCAGATTAACGGCACCGATGTCAATGTTGTGTTCTCGGATGTGCAAGGAGGATGTCAGGGCGAAGGGAACATCGACGCTAATCCTGAGTTTGTAGAGCTCGGAACATGGGACGATCTCAATGTCCCCTTACTTGGAGACTATCATCTAAAATCCACAGCTGGGCATTGGGACCCGGTGGCGTCGGTATGGCTATTAGATGAAACGAGCAGTCCTTGCATTGATGCTGGTGATCCGATTGCTCCTATCGGCAGTGAGCCGTCGGGCAATGGGGGTATCATCAATATGGGAGCCTATGGCGGTACTCCAGAGGCCAGTCGAACTACTATTGACGAATAGGTAATAGGTGGAGAATCAGTGATACGAATAACCACTGCGAGGTGGACGTCAAGAATCATGGATATACTTCGATACGCATGGCGTGAGCTTAGGCGACAAAAGGCTCGGGCATTGACGAACGTCTTTCGATATGCCTTGGTTGTGGCGAGTATGGTATCCTGTAGAAATTGTCCTGGGCAGGCACGAAATTTAGTAAAGGTAAAAATTTTTGTTGGTTGTTTTTAATCTTAACTTTTTAAAGGAGGACTATTATGTCTAAAGAATTAATTTGTTTGGCTTCTTTTTTTCTGGTGCTGAGCTTGGCTGGTTACATGTGCGCAGCTGAGGCGGATGCTGAGATTGCGGTTGCGAGCGTGGCATTTGGAAAGCCGGTTCTCGATGGTGTCAAGGATAACGTATGGTCTCTCTCGTCAGAGCAGATTATGACTAAAACCAAAACAGGAGCTGCCCTTCTCACCTCGTCCGCCGATTGTTCTGGTAGTTGGTGGGCGCTTTGGGACTCGGAATACCTGTACGTATTTATCGATGTCAATGACGAAGATTTGGTGCAAGATTCACCCCCGACCCAGGGATGGTGGGATGACCGTGTTGAGCTTTTCATTGACGGGGACAATTCAAAAGATGATGCTCCTGATGGTAAGAATGACTATCAGTACAACTTTCGATGGAACTTCGGAGAGGTAGAAACACCTGTCGAATGGTATTTTGACGCGAGTGGCGCGCCCCACCCGAGGGGCGGCAGCCTGAAGGGCGTCGAATATGTGGTGGTTACGACCAACAAGGGGTATCTTTTTGAAATCGCGCTGCCATGGTCGACTATGATAGGTGAGCAGCCACAAGAAGGCCGACTGATCGGGATTGACATAATGATTGACGACGATGACGATGGTGGTAGTTATGACACAGTGGTCAGCTGGAGTCATACAGATCCTGCTATCGGCTCCCACAGTCCGTATATGTGGGGAACCGCTTCGCTTGTAGTAATCTCTTCTGAGGGCGCCTATTGTCCTAACCCGTCGGATGGATGGAAAAACGTGTCCCTCGATGCCATCCTTAAATGGGTAGCAGGAGACTACGCTGATACACACGATGTGTACTTCGGAACGGTTTTCAACGATGTCAACGACGCCAGCAGAGACAACGATCCACACAGCGTTCTGGTAAGTCAAAACCATGGCGAAACTACTTATGACCCTTCCGGCCTTCTCGAATTAGGCCAGAGTTATTACTGGCGGGTCGATGAGTTCAATGATCTGGACCCGAATAGTCCATGGAAAGGCAATGTCTGGAGCTTTACGGTAATCGACCATTTTGTTGTGGACGATTTTGAGAGCTACAATGACCTTGACCCCAGTGACCCCAACAGCAATAGAATATTTCTGACGTGGATAGACGGATACGAGCAGCCGACAAACGGGGCTATCGTTGGTTATGCTGATCCTCCTTTTGCCGAGCGAGGTATCGTTCACGCTGGCAGGCAGTCGATGCCACTGTTTTATGACAACACTGCTGGGGCGAATTCAGAGGCCCAGCGTGCGTTTAGTCCCACGCAGGATTGGACCAGAGAGGGTGTTGGGGTACTATCACTGTGGTTCAGAGGCAATCCGGCATATGTCGGCAGCTTCGCAGAAGAGACGCTTGGCGGCACCTACACGATGACCGGCTCGGGCACCGATATCTGGGACAGAGCCGACGAGTTCCACTTTGCCTACAAGGAGGTCTCCGGCTCCGGGGCGATTATAGCCAAAGTCGAGAGCGTGGATAATACTGACCCGTGGGCCAAGGCCGGCGTGATGATTCGTGATACGCTCGAGGCGGGCTCAAGAAATGTTGCACTGCTCATTACCCCTGAAAACGGGGTCCGGTTCCAGTATCGTAAGACTGCCGGCATGAGCACAGATAGGAATTTCGCGGAGGGCATTACCGCTCCTCAGTGGGTCAGATTAGAGCGTACAACTGGTGGACTTGTCAGGGCCTACTATTCAGCGGACGGCAGCACATGGACGCTGTTGAATATGGCCGTAGTGAGCATGGATATGCCCGTATACATAGGCTTGGCGGTGACCAGCCATAATGTTGATGCAACGTGTGAGGCCAGGTTCTCCAACGTCAGCTTCCCCGACACCGGTGTTGGTCCGCAGTGGACCGACCAGGACATCGGGATACTCAGTAACGTGTCTGAGCCAATGTATGTAACTGTGGGAGATAGCAGCGGCACGGCAGCGACGGTGTACCACGCCGACCCCGATGCAGCGCTGACAAGCACCTGGGCGGAATGGACCATTGACCTGGCGGACTTCAGTAGTCAGGGTCTGGTCCTGACCGATATCGACAAGCTGGCTATTGGCCTTGGTGGCGCTGACAATCCACAGCCTGGTGGTTCGGGTCTGATGTACTTTGATGATATCCGGCTGTATCTGCCCAGATGAATTGCTTCGCTGCTGAGAGCCGGCTCTT
>CAYGBH010000333.1:0-4975 GCA_964348055.1 uncultured Pirellulales bacterium | reverse complement strand
CCTGCATATCGCGATTATAGCTTGACGGTTGGCCTTTCAAAATCGTCAACATGGCCATTAACGAACCATAAACGCGGCCGGTTTTCGCACGAATCAACTCCAGCATATCGGGATTACGCTTCTGCGGCATCATACTCGATGATGTGCAATAGGCATCATCAATTCGCACAAAGGCGAATTCACTGGACGAATAGATTATCCAGTCCTCAGCTAATCGGGACAGATGCGTCGCAATAACAGCGCAATCGAAAATAAATTCCGCACAAAAATCCCTGTCGCTGACCGCGTCAATACTGTTATAGCTTATATCCGAAAAACCCAACTGCTTTGCCGTGCTTTTTCTATCTAACGGCAGCGTAGAGCCGGCCACCGCCCCGCTACCCAACGGCGAAATATTGAGCAATTCTCTACAGTTTTTCAGGCGGATAAAGTCACGCTCAAACTGTTCGACAAAACTTAATATATAAGACGCGATGACTATCGGCTGAGCCCGTTGAAGGTGCGTATAGGCCGGCATAATATCTTCATCATACCTGCTCGCCAATTTAACAAATGCCTTTTGAAGCAGTGTTATCTTAGCCTGCAGAATCTCTATCTCGTCCCGCATCCAAAGTCGAATATCAATTGATACCTGGTCGTTGCGGCTTCTGCCGGTATGAAGTTTTTTGCCCGCCTCACCGATCTTCGCTATCAGGGCCGTCTCGATTGCCATATGAATATCTTCACACTTCTTTTCGAATTTGAACCGCCCTTCTGCGATTTCTTCACTGATTTCGATAAGGCCTTCTTTAATCTGTTTGAATTCGTCCTTGGTAATCAGCTTTTGCTCAGACAACATCTGCGCATGAGCAATCGAACCGACAATATCATATTTGTAAAGACGTCTGTCCACAGATAGCGACTCCACAAAATCAATCGTAAGCTCATCCGGCTCACCGGCTAATCGCTTTTCCCAGCTCTTTTCTGCCTCGGCCATTATATCCACTCCAAAAGGAAAAATCTTTTACCCGAAACAAATACACCAAGAACCATCTTCCGGTTCACTTCAAACCGCTTCATTCAGACCTTTACAACTGCTCAACTACGGTTGGCCGATTGCCTCCAAAACCGAAAGCCTCGACCGTTACTCGCTCAGCCCTCCGGTGACCGTAGCGTCCGCAGCACTCCGCGAAATCCTATCGTAACTTGGGGCAGGCAAAGACGGGCCAGCTTATCTTCGCTCCGTGCGCCTTCTTCGGACCTCGCGTTCTTCTCGTTCACTAACCTGACGTTTCCTCGCACCTGACAACTGCTCTGCCAGCTGTCCAACGACGTCGCTCTTCTCAGCCTTGCCGAACTCTCGCCAGAGCTTCGCCGCCACGGACAGAATTTCAACAAGCTGCTCGCGACTCGGAGATCGTTCTCGGATGCGGTGTGCCTCCTCGTCCTTGCGTCCTTCAAGCATCACTTCACGGGCACGAATGGCTAATGTGAGTAGTTCCACCGCATCCCAGCGCTCGGCTTCCTTAAGTGCAGGCAGCGCCATCCTCATCACTTCTAACTGATGGAGCACAACTTCGCGCTCACTCTTAGGGCGCTCCCTTGTTGCCCTACCCTCCTCGCGTTCTCTTCGGACCTCGCGTTCTTCTTGTTCCCGGCCTTCTCTTCGTCGCTCAACTTCTCTTCGTTCCCTGATTTGCCTTTCACGCCCTCTCCTTGGCCCACGCGCCTCTCGCAACTGACTCCTCAATCGCTCGTTCTCTTCGCGAAGCTCTTGCAGTTCTCTTTCCATTCGCTCCACATGCGCCCGAAGCTCTCGAAGCTCTGCTTCCATTCGCTCCAGATGCGCTCCAAGAACCTCCCTCAGTGCTCTGCCCATACGTTCCAGATGCCCTGCGACAACTTCCTTCAATTGTCCTTCCATCTGCTCCAGATGCACCATCGGTCTTTCAGCTTCCGGCCTGTCTCGAGCGCCTTCACGCCACCGCAGGACTTCTCTGCGAATGTCCATTGTTCTTCTGCCCTCCGGCCTTTCTTCGATTACCTCGCGCCGCTCGGCCTCCACACCTCTGACCCACATCTGCCTACCCTCGGTCACGAAGGAAACTCTTAATCCCTGCCCTTCTCGCAGCCCCCGAGCCATCCGTCCAAGTTCCTCACGCTGCCGGGGTACGAGCACGGTCACATGGTCGCCACCCTCGAACGGCTTGATGACGATACCCATATACACGCGTTCACCAACCTCTCGCTCGACCAGCCGTACAAACGTTCCGCGCACCACCCCTTCTCTGCCGCGCTCCTCAGCCCAGAGCATATCGCCGAATACTAACGCTGCAAGCAACACGAGCACCAACGTTCTGCATACTTTTTTCATGACAGTTCTCCTCTCAATTTAGATTTACAATATATTCACTGCCCACGCCATCCGTGGGCAGCCAACGAATGATTAACAAATAAAACCCACAAAGTCAACAAAATTACCCAATTAGGAGGTCAACGACCCCATATTCACCTTGCAAACAATCCCTGAATCTGTTATCGTGCAACAACCAATATGTCAGAAAAACTTCTTATAACCAACTGTAGATTGTTCAACGCCCCCGACGACAAACAAACCACCTCCATTCTCATCGAAAACGGCACCATCACTCAAATCGGCCAAATTGATTCATCCGCCGGCTGCAACAATATTCTCGACGCGCAGGGCCGATTAATTGCCCCGGGCTTCATCGACATCCATATTCAGGGCGCAGGCGGCGCCGACATACTCGATGCAAGCACCAAAGCCCTGAAAGCCATATCACAAACCTGTGCACGTTTTGGAACCACCAGCTTCCTCGCCACCACCGTATTCAAACCAAATCAGAAAAATCAGCACCTCACTCTCGCCGCCGAACATGTCGGCCGGGACCTCGGCGGCGCCAATCTGCTCGGCATTCATCTTGAAGGGCCGTTTATCTCGCCACAAAAAAAAGGAATGATTTTGCCCAATTGTATATGCCAGCCTTCCTTACAACTTCTCGATAAAATCCAGGATATAACGAACGGTCATCTCAAAATAATGACAATCGCACCCGAACTACCCGGCAGCCTGCGAGTCATTCAACACCTCGCGGATTCTAACATCATCGCTTCTTTCGGCCACTCCAGCGCCACCTACGAACAAACTCTCGCCGGCTTCGACGCGGGCATCTCACACGTAACGCATATGTTCAATGCAATGCCGCCACTGCACCATCGCGCACCCGGCCCACTGGTTGCCATCTTTCAGACAAAACACGTAACCGCCCAGCTCATCGCTGACGGCGTCCACATACATCCATCTGTTCTGAAATTCACCTTTGAAATGCTCGGCCCAAATCGCATCATACCAATCACTGATGGCATGCAAGCGCTCGGCCTCGCCGACGGCAAATTCATCTACAACGGCGTCGAATACGAGTCTAAGGAAGGAACTGCAAGATACAAAGACGGCACTCTCATAGGCACGGCTCTGGGCCTAAGTCAACTGCTCCAAAAACTCATGGCCTTTACAGATTGTCCCCTTGATCTCGCAATCAAAACTGTTACTCAAAATCCTGCCGGACTGCTGGGGCTTGAAGAGAAGAAAGGCACCATCGTACCTGGAAAAGACGCTGACCTGATTCTGCTCGACCACGACCGCTCAGTCCACACCACCATCGTCGCCGGCAATATTGTATTCCAGAAATAATGCTATTTAACAAAGCTTTACAGATAACTTAGAAAGCCAGAGGAAAAGAAAAATGGGAGAGTCTCCCCAGACTCTCCCTATATCTACGTGGCCCTTTCCTTTTTTCTTTTTAGCCCTTGCTTACTATGCCCGCATTTCGCTCTGACTTGTATCCCATGTCCTATAAGATGAGCAATGTAAGTTCAAACTAACATGGCCCTATTGGTCATTATCCAGAGCCACCTATTTTCGAATCCAATACTATCTATCGGCAGAGCTTCTTCCAAATCTTGAATTTTTCTGAACATCCCTCAGCCTCCCTCGCCGCCTCAACTGACCTTTGCCTCTTCAACATCCGATATTCTCCCCTCCCACCCCCAAAAACAGTTTGAATCAGAATCGGCTGAACTGTAAGATTATACCTGTTTACAAGAGAGATTGTTAGCGACAAAATCGAGAATAGTCATGACAATTGTGTTTTAGCTCATCGGTGAACGAGGAAGCTGAAATGAGTGTAAAAGTGCTTGGCATCTCAGCCAGCCCGAGGGTCAAGGGTAACAGTGATTTGCTTTTGCGACAGGCTCTCGCCGGCGCCGAATCCGCAGGCGCAGACGTTGAATATATCCGTCTGTCCGATTACAAGATCGCACCATGCATTGAGTGTAACCTCTGCCACACAACAGGCTGGTGCGAGGTTCAAGATGATTATCAACAGCTTTTAGCGAAGATGCTTGATGCCGGTCGTTTGATCTTCGCTACGCCGATATTTTTTATGGCTGTTTGCGCCCAGGCAAAGGCCCTTATCGACCGCGGTCAGTGTCTTTGGGCGCATAAGTATGTGCTCAAGAAAGAGCTTGTCACCCCCGAACGCGACCGCCGGGCAATGGTAATCGCCGTAGGCGGCTCGAAAAGCACAAAGATGTTCGAGAGCATCCGATCAACAATGAAGTCTTATTTTGATTCGCTCCAGATGCATTACGTATCAAATTTGTTCATCAACAAGATTAATGCCCTCGGTGAAATCGAAAAACATCCCTCAGCGCTCAAGGAAGCCTTCCGCCTCGGCAAAGAATTAACAACCGCCGACACACTCCCACCCAAAAAGCCAATTGATATTGAGCTAACCTAAAAGCACATACAGCTCTTACGGCGAGGAACACGACAACAAAGCAATTTCAACTGAACAACCATAAATTATAAATTAGTATTGCCTCCCCACCCAGGTTATTGCCTACTCGTCTTTACTCTCGGGCTTGGCTCTCTTTATAACAAAGAAATAAGCTATCGCCCCTAAAAAATAAAATG
>CAYGBH010000332.1:0-4991 GCA_964348055.1 uncultured Pirellulales bacterium | reverse complement strand
CTCAGACTCCAGTCGGGCCGGGTCAAACAGCGGCCCCTTCCATGCATTGAGCTTTCGGATGTGCACCCAGGTCGGACAATCCGAGTAGAAATATCCGATTAGTTTAGGGTCGTCGGCAAAGCGGCTGCAATCAGCACGGGCTACGTAATCACACCATTCTTCGAATCCTTTGCTGTTGATGTCCGGGTTCCTCGTCTCGACTTCCCACTGATGAAAATCCACGAATGGCAGCATATGACAGTAGGGCATATCGAGCCACTGATACTCCTCAAAAGTAAAGTTTCGGGAGTGTCGGTGATTCTTATCCTCGCGGGTCACGACCTCCTGTACCCAGCCGACGGTATTGAAACCCCAGCTAACCAAGTCGTTCCTCACCTGCTCAAGCCATCTCTCCATGCTGTTGGCGTACCTGTTTCGCCAGATATGGACGTTCTCTGTATATCTTAACGTGGCTGAATCGATGTGATTCAAACCGATAGAGAAAAACGGCCGGCCTTTGGGTGTAATGAACCACCATCGCCCACTACGTTGCCCAATGGTGAAGAATCCCTTGGCATTAATTTGTGTGGTTTGTCCAGCGGTTACAGTGTTTTCAAACAAATGTAGCGGCTTGGGAAGAAAGGCTGCAGCAGTGAGTCCGGCCGCCTGATTCAAGAGTTTACGACGCGATAGGGTCTCCACGGTCTTTCCTCGCTATTGAAGGTTGAACATTTTTCTACTTTTATGCAAACAGACATGGCAAGTATTGTATATGCTTAAAGCCGGTTGTGTAAGTGGGGAAACTCCACATTTTCTTGACTATTGACAAGTTAGTGCGGGCTGTTTTATTCTGAGCCATAGATAATACGGCATTTAACGAGGCGTCGGTTTAAAACATCCATGACAAACAGCTTGTCTTTCCATACCGCCAGACTGGAAATGTTTCCAAATGGCAGCTCGGGATGCGGATACTTGCTGCCCTTTCCCTTGCAGTCCATGTTACCATAACTGCCGAATTCACCAACGAGCTTACCCGTCTCAGTATCAATAACCTGGACGCTGTGTTTACCCGCCATGTATATGTAGCCTTTGTCATCCAGCGCCTGGTTAATCCGGTGGGTGCTGCAAATACAGTGAGGATTCGGGGGGATGAAACCCATTCCATGATTGCCATCCCATGGCTGCGACCAAAGCGGTTCTCCGCCGGTTGGCGCAAACTTCGACACGGCAAAAGGCCTCATCGGCCACCGTTTGGGCGCTTTGGCTGTGGCTCGGTCGACACGTTTTTCGGGAGGATTACCATCGGCGGGAATATGGACGATGTACAAGTACCCCTGCTTATCAACCTGAATGCCCTTCACACTGGTAAGATCAAGCAGAGCTTTCTGTTTCAGTTTGCCGGTGGAATCATAGACGTCGACTTGCCGGTGCAAGGCATAGCGCGGTAACATCATCTCCGATTCCACGTACCGATCCTGCTTGTTTAGATAGTAAATATTCCCCTCACTATCCACGTCCATCCCAGGATAGATATCCCACCAGCACGTAAAAATCTTCCCGGGATTCTTGTAAAACCTGCCTTTGATGGGAATTCTATCCACAAACAATTCATTCTTTCCCGTGGACGCGAAAGGAACCGGCTTGCCAGCGCGGTCAAAACGCAGGATGCTGATGCCGTCCTCATCGAGTTTCCACCGGTAAATCCTGCCATCCTTTCCGAATACGGAATCCAGGAACAGGTGTTCCTCCGGATAGCGGAAGCCGCGCTCGAGATTGATGGCCCCCCATGCCGATAAAATTCCAGTCTCCTCGATGTCAATGAAAAATGGATCCCATGTCTTCAGTATGTTGCCCTGTTGATCGAGGCGATACACGGTGCCGAACTTCTTGGAACGGTAGGTGGCATCGTCTTCCACATACACGTGCCCCGTTTCAGGATCAATATTCAAGATGGGCATACTACTGGCCTGCCTCGGGTTGGACAGAGTGTTGCCATCATCCTGCCATTGCGCCTTCAAAGAAAGGTCTTCACCTGACAATTGCTGCAGACTTCCCGGACCGTCGCCGTTGGCCACCCAGACCAGCGGTGGCGACACGCCGGCATCGACCGCTATCTGCATAACATACGTATGCACGGGGGCGGATTTGGCCAGCAACTCCGGCGTATTCCAGCTTCTCAACTTGATCACTGTCCGCGGAGGCGGAGGCTCTTCGAAGGCCGAGGTATGCAACGCTTGCTGTACTGCCCTCTTGGTGCGTTCAGTTCTTATGTCTTCAGGCCTTTCCTGGGAACCGATCAGCACATAGAGGCATTTGTCGCGATCCATGGCCAGCGCGGTCGGACCGAAGATCGGCTTCTTCGTTCCCTTGTCCACATAGTGCGTGATCGATGCGACCTGCTTGCCGTCTATCGTGCAAACCCGCAGGCGATTGTTCCCCGCATCCGCAACGATAATATGATCCCCATCCACGACTACGCCGCTGGCCTCTTTGAAACCGCCTACAATGCCCTGTTTCTCAACTTTCGGGCCAGGTTTCAGCCCGAATTTCCACACGTAACTGCTCCGGTCTCCCTCTACCGGAAAATGGTATCTTTTTACTAAATTCTGTCCCACTTCTAACTGATATTGAGAGTACCTTGACTCAAAGCAGCTTTGCCCTCCCGATATATACAGCGAGCCGTCAGGACCGAAATGAAAATAAGGATAGCGCAGGGCGTCGAAGGGCAGGTAATTAGCTGACCCAGTGGCCTGTCGTCCACTAGTATTACCCGAATTCCAGCCCTCCTCGGGCAGGCTGCCATCGGGTCCTATTCTCAGGAGTCTGCCCTTGTAGAGGTCCGAGATGATAAGGTCACCATCGGGCGCCAGCGCGATCTTCTTCTGACAATCCCAGAATGAGCCGTAAAACGAGGTTTCTCCCCAGCTCAGGTTAAACTTGGGAACAATCAATTCGGTTCCGCCCTCCCGCGCGATCTCGTCGCATATGTCCCGCACGCTTGAACGGGGCAAGGTGGGATTAAGCGGCATGATGGTTCTCAGATACTCTCCGCTCCGGTCAAAGACTCGCACTTCCCCCACGCCTCCGACTCTCTTGGGTTCGCACAGCACATAGAGTTCGCCTTTCTGCTCATCAACCGCAAGGTCCCATATAATCCCACACGCATGAGGATCACCATCGAGCAGGAACTCCTCAAGTTCCAGCCTGACCTCGCCTGTTGTGCCGGGATGCGCAGAACCGGGCCCAAGCTTTATAGCTTGCTTTCGTATTTCATCCTCTTGCTCTGCCGATACCCGGCCGGGGTAAAGCATCAGGACCAGAATGGCTGCTGTAATACACTGAAATATGATTAATTTTCTGCCTTGTAGATTAGACATAATAAATGCCTCCTTTTGGTATGCCTTGTATTTAGTAAGTCAGTTTAACCGGGATTCGCCATTTAACGTCATAATCGACACTCCTACACGCAACACCGTCAATAATATCAAAATCAGGGTCTCCATTTCAGGGCTTCTGCTCGCCTACGTAGCCGATCAGCCTCCACAAAAGGCCCTCACACAGGCTAATTCGCCGAGAATCTCGTATTTCGGCATTCTTTCGACGCACCTTTACCGATGATTCCTTCTCGGTCGTGCGAGTTTTCGTCACATTTCCAGGCATCCTGTCCTCACAAGTTCCGGGATGGCTCTCAATCGGCTGATTCGCTCAAGGATTTGCCGAAAAAGTGCCCTCGATACAACCACTTCGGCCATCTGTAACACCACGTACCGGGAATGCCTGACCACCTTGGCTCCGATCTTGATCAACTTCTCACGCAGCGTTCGCAGCGACCACTTCTTCACCGACTTCGGCAATGCCAGACGCCGCAGGAAATTGCCCAAGTTATAGGCCAAGGCGAACAATTGAAGGCGAACCTGATTGTCCACAAAATCATGACACGACAGCCGTGTCCACTTCAACGCATACTTGCCCTCTTTGATCCACTGCTCGGCCGTACCACGCTTGTTGTAGAATCTCACGACGTTGCTGGATTTCCAACGGAGGTTCGTTACGATGAAGCCAATTCTCGGAAACAGTTCACCTGCATGCCATTCGACCTTCGCTACCACTCTGCGGTCGACGTCCCAACTGGCTGCCTGATACCGAAAGCTGTGATACAGAACAATCGGCTTCTTCGGAGGACGCCCGACGGGCCGAGTAAGCAAGTGCTCGACGTTGTTATACAGGATTTGATTGCCCTTCAGTCGGATCGCATAGGAGTATCCCTCGGCTTCGAGAAATCGATATACATGAGGATCGGCAAAGCCTGCATCGCCACGGAAGAAGTGGAGGATGTCGTAGCCTCGATAACGAGCAATGACAGGCTCCAGAACACTCTGCCAATCGTCGGCACTGTGGACATTGCCATTGCGAAGCAGGGCTCGCTCCATATCACCGTACTGATTGAAGCACAAGAGTGGATGATAACAGGTACACTCGAAGTAGCCGTTGTAGGCAGAGCCCTCTTGATTGCCGTAGGTTGGGCTGACCGAACTGTCCATGTCGAGGATGATCTGCATCGGTGGAGTGCGTTTGTGAACCGCGTCCACCCACATACCGGGCAGGTTCATCAGGAATGCAAGATTCTCAGGCTGAGCCAGTATCTCTGTTTCAAACCTGCCCATGACACTGGTGGAAGCAGCCGAACGCTCTATTGCTCTGCCACCAGCAACGTGTCGCATGGCCGGATCAACAGCCAGACGTTCAGCGTCATTCGTATCGTCGTAACCTGCGAGCCTGCTGTATACGGATTGCCTGAGCAGAGCCGTAAGACTATGTTGCGTGTTTTTGCCTGTTCTAATGTCACGCAGTTCTGAATAGACGGTCGAGGTCAAACAGAGTGCGTCATCAAGCTCTCGATAGGCAAGCAAGCCTGCATCGCTCGTAACCTTGGTTCCATGAAATTCAACCTTCAATCTGCGGTCAAAATCGAGCCTCAGAGCGTCCTTGCGTGCTTCACCCATTGGGTTCTC
>CAYGBH010000331.1:0-5000 GCA_964348055.1 uncultured Pirellulales bacterium | reverse complement strand
CAGGGTCTGCTGATGTATACTCACACCGCTTTTACGTATTCGAGAGCGGCGCATTTCGTAGCGGCTATGATATTTGGGCTTAGATACTTCACGAACTACTCTCGTGTGAATGGTTTTTTGAAATTCTCGGTGGTTTTGCTCCTGGTGATGTTCTTTTGGCATGTTCTTATCAGGTTTGGCTTATTCACACCACCCAGTGCCGAGGTCGAATTTGCTACACAGTTGCTTGGGGAGAGAGGCACCTATTCTCTTGTTCCCCTGCTCTACCTTGTGCTGATAAGTATTGCCATAGGCAGGTTGGTGAGCGGAGTGGGTTTGAGTTTGACCTCTGTGCCGGTGCTGCTGGTTGGTATTAGCGGTGTCGTTCTAAGTGAAACAAGATCAATGTATGGTGCAGTGGGCGTACTTGCAATAGCCTCGGTGGTGTTCGTCAGGGGCAGAGTCAAGACGTTGATTGTGTACTGTCTTATAGCTTTAATCGTGGTCGGTATCGCTACTGCAATAGGATTCGACATGCTGGCGAGGTTCCGAAGCGACCCGGCAGCGGGAGTAGGTAGAGTAGAAAGGCCCCGACTTTTTCGGGAAGGTACCTGGAGGGCCATAGAATATAAAACACTCATTTCAAGTTACAAAGAAGAGCCTTATTTTATATTGACCGGCAGAGGCATCGGAGCGATGCACCCGGTACCCACAGGCCCAGTTAGCGAAAGGGGTTTTTACCACTCAGAGTACCTGAGCTGGTGGGACAGGTGTGGTTTGATTGGATTAGTTACCGTGCTTGTTTTAATCCTGGCGGCTCTTGTACGGAGCTTTGCTTTATCCAGGAACGATATCCCACATATGCGGTATTACGGAGCAACAAGCTTTTTGCTGATGGTAGCTTTAGCGGCGGACGGATTTTTCCATCCTATATTTTCGAATCCCCGTGGTGCGTCGCTGTTGATATGCTTCGCTGCTATACTGGCCAATTGGCAGGACATCTATCTAAGTTTCTATCAAGAGCCGGAGGTCCTTCCGGAAGCTCTGGAGCAGGACCTTGCTTACGCTTAGCCGGTTCCAGTCTTGAAAGTATAAGATGCACGTATTGATGGTCGAGCATGCGGGCAGAGGTGGTATGTACGCGTACACCGATGCTTTGTGCCGCTGGCTGTGTGAGAGTGGTGCAGATGTAACTGTACTTACTAACTCATTATGGCCCGACTTACCCAAGCCGTATAAGCTTGAAAGATGCCTGTCTGCGTTTATAGATAAGAAAGAGCAGTGGTCGCAGTTGCATTGGGCGGCCGACCGGCTCTGGCGGGGTCTAAGTAACAGTCTGCGGCGCAACCGGTTTGCTATTCGGGCCGGCTGCGATGTCGTTCATATGCAGATTGGGGTGCCTCTGATAGACCAGTTTTTTCTGAGGTCTTTAGCTCGCCATCTGCCTGTGGTGCTCACCGTCCATGATGTTCAGCCTCATTGCGACCGTTTTAATACCAGACGTTCATTCTTGCAGCGTTACTTTCACATTCCTCATCGGCTGATAGTGCACTTTCAGGACGGCAAAAAACAATTGGTTGATAACTGGGGAGTCTGTGGTGACCGTATAGATGTAATACCCCACGGAATAACACCCCTGCACAATCCTCCAACCATAACAGATGCTCGGAAGAAATTAAATCTGCCGTTGGACAGCCGGATAGTGCTTTTCTTCGGCAGTATTCGTGACAACAAAGGTTTGGATATTCTTCTTGAGGCGTTAGAGATTATTCGATTGCGCATGCCTCGGATTTTTCTTGTAGTTGCTGGAGCTCTTCCGCGTGATGTAAGTTTCGAGCCATACTCCAATCTAATCAAAAGATATGATTTGTCACAGCATGTGCAGGACTTTGTCCATTTTATCGCCGAAGAAGATGTAGATTATTTCTTCGCGGCATCTGATATTGTTGTATTACCTTATTTGAAATTCGAAGCGCAGAGCGGAGTATTGCTCCGAGCCTACGCGCATAAAAAGCCTGTAGTGGTCAGCAAAGTTGGGGCAATGGCCGAGCTTGTGTACTCGGATGATGTTGGCCTGGTCGTCGAGCCCGGTGCCCCGGAACCCTTAGCTGAGGCTATTATAAGTGTTTTAGGCGAGCTCGATAAATTTCAATCAAACTACAGCCCAGAACTCGAACGCAAGTATAGCTGGAAGCACGCTGCCGAGCTGACTATGCGCAGCTACGAACTGGCTATCAACAGCAAGATTCAAGACACAAGTGGTCTGTAGTCTTTGGTCTTATGGAATTAGATTGTAAGGAGTGCCTGTGAGTCCGAAGATTGTTGGAAATCTGCTTTTTCGGTCGAGGCAGATGTGGTATTGGCTGAAAATGCTTGCAGGCAAAAGTTATCATCATCAACCACAGAACTTAGGAAAAGTTTTTGAGCCGAATAAACTGAGCGGTTATTTCAATGATTTAACCGGCAAAATTCTATGGACGGGAGAAGTTGATGCCCAGGGGGTTCCTGTTAACACTCTGTCTGACGGCCGGAAGTTTCAATTTCCAATTTCGATAACGCAGAAAGCCCTCGGTCATTGGGACCGGTGGCTTATGAAAAAAGACGACAAAGATAAGCAGCAGTTTTTGATATTGTGCAACTGGCTTTTGGAACATCAGGATGAAAGTGGTGGCTGGGATACGTGGCAAAGCTTTTTAGGGCCGCGGCATTCGAAATATTCTGCGATGACGCAGGGCCAGGGGCTGTCGGTTTTGTCGCGTGCGTTGCAGCTAACGAACGATTCAAGATTTCGTGAGGCAGCCGAAAAGGCGTTTGACTTATTTCTAATCGGCGCAGAAGAAGACGGCGTAACTTCCTTCAAGGGCGATGCGGTTTTTCTCGAAGAGGCGCCATCACAGCCGAGAAATACCGTTCTAAATGGCTGGATATTCGCGCTTTTCGGCCTTTATGACTATAATCTGGCTATTGACCAGGCCAGAGCCGGGGACCTATTTGAGTGTTCCATTGATACTCTTGCGCAGTATCTTGCCGGCTACGATAGTGGCTATTGGTCGTACTATGATTCTCAAAAGCATATAAGCAGCCATTTTTACCACAGCTTACACATAAGTCAGCTTGAAGCCTTGAGCCTAATCAGCGAAAATCCCATCTTCGAGGAATATCATCTGCGGTGGACGGACTTTGAGGATAAATTTGTCAACAGGACTCGTGCATTTGTTGTGAAAGCGTTTCAGAAGCTAAAAGAGCCGGCAAGAATTACGATTGTAAAATAATGATGAAGATAGCATACGTTGTTTCGAGTTTGAAAATTAGTATGACTTTTGTCATCAATGAGCTCGAAGCACATGAACAGGCTGGGTGGAAAGTCTTGCCGTTGGCCAGTTGTAGGCCCTACTCGCTTGAGAATTTGTTCGAGGTTATGGTCAAATGGAATAAGGGGGCTGTTTACCGTCCTAATATTCTTGTGCAGGTGACGGTAACCTTACGAGAAATCATTACACACCCGCTTCGTTTCTCAAGAGTTTGCTTCTGGCTTATGACCTTATTGGTCCATAGCCCGGCTGAATTTGCGAAAGCCGTTTATGAGTTTACAGCTTGCTGCTATTTTGCCGGTCATTGCAGGCGCTTCGGGGCCGAACACATCCACGTACATTTTGCCAGCCGGTCTCTCAGCCTTGGCTTGATGATAGGGATGTTGACCGGTTTGCCCGTCTCCTGTACCGTTCACGCTTTCGATATATTTACCAGAAGTCCGGGCAGCTTGCGGTCTCGATTAGCCAAATGCAAGTTCATAGCTGCTGTTTCTCAATTCAATGTTGAATATCTGCGCAATACTTGCAGCGGGTCTGTTGCCGACCTGTGTCATGTTATTCATTGTGGAATAGACGCCGAAAAATTCGGGTCTATTTCACATAGACCTGAACCGGGCAGAATGATTTGTGTGTGCAGGCTCCATCCCAAAAAGGGTCTTGACGTTGCGATAAGGGCTTGTGCGAAACTGCGAGATAATAATGTCAGATTTCTGTTCGAAATTGTAGGGGATGGGCCGCAGCGCAAACATCTTGAGGAATTAATTGGTTCGCTGCATCTTGCCGATAACGTTCGGCTGCTCGGCCCCAGGCCAAATGACCAGTTGACGGAACTCTATAGTCAGGCTTGTGTATTTCTTATGCCGTGCATTAAGATGCCTGATGGGGATATGGACGGTATTCCCGTTGCCATGATGGAGGCGATGGTGTGCGAGGTGCCGGTAGTATCAACGGCTATATCGGGTATTCCCGAGCTGGTTGAAGACGGCCGGACAGGTTGCCTGGTTCCGGAGAAAGATGCCGATGCGCTGGCGAAAATTTTAGAAGAGCTTCTTGCCGATGCAGATAGGATCCAGCGGTTTGGGGAAGCTGCACGCGCTCGTGTCCTCACGGATTTTTCCATTTCCCAAAACGCTGCAAAATTAAGGGAACTAATAGAAGAAAGTTAAAAGTGCCTAAAGTGAGCTAAAGTTAAAAAAAACAAATAACTTTAGGCACTTCAAACTTTAAGTACTTTAGACACTTTTTAAAAACTGATGCACATTCTGTATATTCATCAACATTTTGCCACGCCGGCGGGCAGTACCGGCACTCGTTCGTATGAATTTGCCCGCCGATGGGTGAAGGCCGGGCACAAGGTTACCTTGATAACCGGCTATTATGATATCGGTGGTTTGGAATTGGCCGGGGCGCTCTATCAGAAACAGAATGTAGAGGGGATAAATGTGGTCATTGTCGGGACCAAATACAGCAATAAGCAATCATACCTGCGGAGAGTAACGTCATTTCTGTCTTTTTGCATTTTCAGTATTTATGCCGGCCTGAGCACTAAACAAATAGACGTTGTATATGCATCCAGCACGCCATTGACGGTCGGGATAACTGCTATGGTCATAAAATGGGTCAAACGCGTACCTTTTGTTTTTGAAGTGCGTGACCAGTGGCCGCAAGTGCCAATCGAGCTAAGCATCATAACCAACAGGTTTCTTATCA
>CAYGBH010000330.1:0-5017 GCA_964348055.1 uncultured Pirellulales bacterium | reverse complement strand
ACCGACGCCCCGCTTTTGTCCCGGAACCTGAAAAGATTAGCCAAAAGAGCGGTGCTCGGTTTAGCCCGGACCGGCTCGGTCATGAACAATTCCAGCGGCGATTATGTAATCGCCTTTTCCACGGCCAAGAGCCTTAGGTCGGGAGCAAAAAGAAATAGAGTCTCTGGCGAGCTGTTGCCTAACAGCAAAATGGACCTATTGTTTACAGCCGTGGTGGAAGCGACCGAAGAGGCCGTGTACAACTCAATTTTCAAAGCAACTGCTATCATGGGCAGAGACGACCGCTTCTGCGAGGCTCTGCCTATCGAAAGAACATTAGAAATCTGCCGCAAGTACAAGGCCTTAAAGTAGCAGAAAATCCGAAACTCATCTTTAATAAATGTGCACATGCTATAAGTGCTGGAAAAAAGCGGTGTAACAACTTTTGTTATCCAGCCCGCCGAAAAAAGACTACCTTATTATTTGCTTTGTGCGTTCACAAAATACCAAGAAAACAACGGAAAATGACGCTTTTTTCTTCCTATTTACACCTGCATGGGGTAGAATGTAAATTGGATTGGAGGCTTGCCGGACACAGGCAGGAGAAGGTGTTGCCGTTGGTGATTTGGACATTTTGGCTGCCCTGCAGAAGGCAGGAGGACAGAGCTTTAAGGAACCATTTGAGACAGGCACAACAAAAATTAATCAGATGTCAGATTATCTATTCTCTGTCCTCTGTCCCCTGTTTTCTGCATCCTGTTTTCGGTGCTTGGTGAAAGCGACTCTAACAAGTCGAGGTTTTTGTGTTTGGCCAAAGCATTGCCAATGTAACTTTTTGAAGGAAGATTATTATGTGTAGAAAACTGATTTATTTAGTTTCTTCTGTTTTCTGCCTTCTGCTTTGGTGTGTGTGGACAAAGGGTTATGCTTAAGGCCTAACCGAATAACCTGTGAATAGCTTAGAATTGCAGATAATAAGTCCAATGCATCAGCGGCGGGATAAAAATTGGTTTTTTTGAAGTTATCTTAAGCAAAAATGATTATTGATATCTGTTTTGAAAGGGTTTGATAATGAAGCGATTAGTCAAAAAAATGTTCGTAGTTTTGGTGATACTGCTGGCCAGCACCGCCGTCCAGGCGGAATTTGAATTGGTGGAGAATTTTGAGAGTATGGAGCCGGGCAAACCTGATGACAAGGCATGCACGGGTGTGTTGGGAGGCACCTGGGATACCCAGGGCGAAGACACCGGGAATGTTAACATCGAAGACAGGGACGGAAGCAGAGTCCTACAGTTTAGGGGCCATAGTTCGGGATCCACACGCGGCGTTGGATTCAACGGTATAACCAACACGATTGACGACAGCGAAACAGGAAAGGTGTTTTTACGGTTTATGCTCCGTTCCCGCGCCAGTGAGAGTCCGCGTACGTACATAGGTTTGATTTCGGATGTGAGCAACAATCCGATAAACAGCACGAGCGCCGGCACTCCAACGGATATTCCGGTAGGATTCGGGTTGTTAGATAATGGTTCGGGCGGATTTGACCTGGTCAAAACAGACGGCACTACCGTTCTTAAGGTAGGTCTTGCGCGTGATCAATGGTACAACGTCTGGATTGTGGTCGATAATGAGGCCGACACCTTCGATCTGTACCTCAGCGAAGCTGCTGGTCCGGCCGGAGAGGCAACACTGCCGAAACCGGCAGATCTCGTTCAAAGCGCTATTCCCTTCGGTGTTGCGACGGCTGGTCCTCTGAATGGCATGATATTCGCCTGTCCAGCCGGAACAGGTCAGTCAACAAGAACCTATGTCGATGAGATTTGGTGGGATGGAGATAAGGGTCTGGGGAAAACGACGAAAGCCAGAAATCAGAGTCCTGCTGATAATGTGACAGATATACCACGAGATGTCATCCTTAGCTGGACGCCGGGAGAATATGCGCCCCCAACCAATGGGCACAAAGTTTACATTAGTGAGAATTTCAGCGACGTAAACGATGGTATTGGCGGCATCGCTCAGGATGCCAACAGCTATACTCCTCCCCAACGCCTTGATTTCGGCACAACCTACTACTGGCGCGTCGATGAGGTCAATGGCCCACCGGACTATACCGTATTCGAAGGCAGGGTCTGGAGTTTTACGACCGAGCCTGTTGCTTATGCCATCGGGAACATAACCGCCACAGCTTCCAGCAGTGACCCAAATAAAGGGCCTGAAAATGCTATCAACGGCTCGGGACTGGATAGCAGTGGTTTATTGCACGGTAAATTAGGTATCGATAGTATGTGGCTGAGCAGTATGACAGGGCCACAGCCGACCTGGATCGAATTCCAGTTCGACGACTTTTACAAGCTGCACGAGATGTGGGTATGGAACTCGAATGAGAGTTTGGAGCCGGTCATCGGTTTAGGCTTCAAAGATGTTTCCATTGAATATTCGGTTAACGGAACCGACTATACGACATTGGGGACCACTCACGAGTTTGCTCGGGCACCAGGTTTGGCTGACTATGCACACAATACCACTGTTGATCTTAGTGGCGTAGCAGCAAAGTATGTCAAGCTCACGGCTAACAGTAACTGGGGAGGCCTCCTGCCTCAATTCGGTCTCAGTGAAGTTCGCTTCTTCTACATACCGGTCCATGCAAGAGAGCCCAGCCCTGATTCGGGGGCAAAAGATATCTCTATTGGTACAATAGATAAGCCCATTGATGTGACCATTGGCTTCAGAGCGGGAAGAGAGGCGGCCGAGCACGATGTGTACTTCAGCACCGACGAGCAGGCTGTGATAGATGGTAATGCGCCTGTTACTACCGTTACCGAGACCAGCTATGGTCTCTTATCGCTCGATTTAGGCAACATTTACTATTGGCGGGTCGATGAGGTCAATAAAGCTGAGACCCCCACCACATGGCAAGGCGACGTCTGGAACTTTACAACACAGGAATTTTTTATCCTGGACGATTTTGAGAGCTACAATGACCTTAACCCCACTGAACCCGAGAGCAACAGGATATATCTGGCGTGGCTGGATGGTTACGACCAGCCAACAAACGGCTCTGTCGTTGGTTATGATGTCGCTCCTTTTGCCGAGCAAACTATCGTTCACAGCGGCAAGCAGTCGATGCCGTTGGCCTACAACAACACCGGTGGTGCAGCATACTCAGAGGCCGAACGTACTTTTATCGCTGCGCAGAATTGGACTTTAGCCGGCGCTACGACATTGGTGCTGTACTTCCACGGCGCTGAGGGCAACACCGGCCAGTTGTATGTAAAGGTCGACGGCTCGAAAGTGGTCTATGACGGTAATGCGGGCGACATAGCGAAAGTAGAATGGAAGCAGTGGAATATCAACCTCGCACAACTTAGTGTGGACCTGCAGAACATCACGAAGCTGGCTATTGGGATTGATGGCAATGGTGCCGGTGGTAAATTGTACGTTGACGATATTCGGCTGTATCGATTGGCACCACAAGCCAATTAAAGTTTCAATATATCAGGTTTTTGAAGGAGGATTATCATGTGTAGAAAATTGATTCATTCGGTTACCGTGATGGTTGTTGGTTTTGTGCTGGCCCTCGGCGGGATAGCACAAGCCACTTTCGACGCCGTAGGTGTGTACGACCCAGACGATGATCCCCACCACAATCAGGTAGATCAAAGCGGTGTGTATGACAGCCATACAGGCGATGCCGGCCCCGAAAATGTAATTGATCTTGCAACTTTTCAAGCTCTGATTGGCCCTGCCTTCGACGAAGATTCCGGTGGTGTGGTAGACCTTGAAAGCGGAAGTCTGGATGGTCAGGACATAATTGCCAAGTTTGGGCCCAAGTCTTTAACCATCTCAGGCGTCAGCGGCATAATGAACATCGGTTCGTCGGTAAAAAATGGTCGCACGCCGATATCCGGAAGGCGTCGCATGGCCAAGAGTAACACCGCCGACTTTGCATTGGACATCGGCCCCGTAATTGGTGGGGAACCAGGCGAGGTGGTTACATATTTCGCTGGTTCGCTGCTTGACCGGGACGCAGCGAACCTTGCTCCCATTGTGACCGCGACGTTCAGCGGTGGGGGCACCGTGACGACAGTCGCGACGATGTCCGGCGATGCTCCTTCCTGTGACCAGGATACGTTTTTCGGATTCGTCGCGCCTCCGGGCCAGAGCATTGTTAATGTCACCTTCAACCCAACCGGCGGCCCCTACACCAATCTGGATGACGTGGCGTTTATCACCTCTGCTTTTATTGTGGTCCTAAAAGAAGCCTCCGACCCAAGCCCTGCTAAAGATGCAACAGACGTGCTCCGGGATGTTGTCCTTAGCTGGACTGCGGGAAAATTTGCAGACAAGCACGACGTATACTTCGGAACCAACTTTGATGACGTGAACCAGGCTACGACAACGACTGACCCGAGCGCTGTTTACAAAGGCCGTATCGATCCCAACATCTTTACTCCCCCCGAGCGCCTTGCATTTGGCGAGACTTACTACTGGCGGGTTGATGAGGTCAATGCCCCACCCGACAATACGATACACAAAGGTGACCTCTGGCAGTTTACGGCTGAGCCGTTTGTTTACGCCGTTGAGAACATCACAGCCACAGCTTCCAGCAGTGAAGAAGCTAAAGTGCCTGAAAATACAATCAACGGCTCGGGACTGGATGATAGTGGTTTATTGCACGGAAAAGATGCTGAGAACACAATGTGGTTGAGCAGTATTACAGGGCCACAACCGACCTGGATCGAATTTCAGTTCGACAGGGTTTACAGACTGCACCAGATGTGGGTATGGAACTCGAATGGGAGTCTGGAACCAGTGATCGGTTTAGGATTCAAAGATGTTTCCGTTGAATATTCGGTCAATGGCACCGACTATACGACACTGGGTACTACTGTCGAATTTGCCCGCGCCCCTGGTGTGCCCGACTATGCACACAATACAACTGTGGACTTGAGTGGCGTAGCAGCAAAATACGTCAGGCTTACAGCTAACAGCAACTGGGGAGGCCTCCTGAACCAATATGGTCTCAGTGAGGTCCGCT
>CAYGBH010000329.1:0-5025 GCA_964348055.1 uncultured Pirellulales bacterium | reverse complement strand
TGTCGCAGTATTCGGTTATAGGTATGCCCTTGACCAGTTCCATCACAAAGTAAGGCCGGCCCGTATCAGTAGCTCCCGCATCGAACACCTTGGCAATATTAGGATGGTCCATCATCGCCAGGGCTTGGCGTTCGGCCTCAAAACGGGCGATTACCTGCTTGGTGTCCATACCCAATTTAATGATCTTAAGCGCAACCCTTCGGTTGATAGGCTTGTTCTGCTCAGCCATATAAACCACGCCGAATCCACCTTCTCCTATCTGCTCCAACAACTTGTACCGCCCAATCATCGTCCCAGGCCCTTCGGAGATAGGAGAGCTATCCAGGGTGATCTTTGTGCCAAAGGGTAGGGAATCGAGGAAATCATCTGACTGCTCATGTGCTCTCAATAGTATCTCAAGACGGTCTAGAAGCTTTGCGTCACCTTTACAGGCTCTTTTGAGATAAGCCTCTCGCTCCTCCGAGGTCTTCAGCTTTATTACCCTCTTGAAAATGGCTTCTTCATCTTTCCGCTCAGCACTCATTGACTAATTCCTATCATATCCCCCCGCTATACAGTGCGAAATTCAGAGGCGAAATACCCGGAGAAAAACCAGAAATAATGAAAAAAAGTGCTTCATATATCTTTATGTTGCTCTCTTGGCCACGAAAAAGACATTTTCGCTGTTGATCAACCAGGACTGAGCGACGATGACCAGCCATGACCATTGAAGAAAATGACTCAAGGATCTTACCAGTTGATGCAGCGCAGCACGTACCACTGGACAGGTGAATTTCAGGTTGCGGACGGCTCGTCCTGTGCCATGATATCAGCTTTCAGCCAAGCCCTGGCATAAGCCCAATACTCATCTGCAGTGGAGTGAGCGATGTCCAGTAGGTCAGCCGCTTGCTCGCAGGTTAGTCCTGCGAAATAACGAAGTTTGACCAGCTCAGCCTTCGCACGATCCCTATCAGCCAATCTGTTCAAAGCTTCATCCAGGGCAAGGAGTTTTTCTGATGGCCCATCTACAGCCACTTCCAAACCGTCAAGATCAATTCTCCTGTGACCACCTCCATGCTTGAGACTCCGCTTTCTGCGCGCGTTATCGACAAGAATTCGTCGCATCGCCTCAGCGGCAGCTGAAAAGAAATGCTTGCGACCCTTCCATTTTTGGTCTTCTGACCTAACTAAACGAACATAGGCTTCATGCACAAGGGCAGTAGCCTGTAATGTCTGGCCAGGTCGTTCGTGCGATAACTTCTGGGCAGCAAGAACACGCAGCTCCTCGTAGACCAATGGGAGCAACTGATCTGCTGCCTTCGCATCGCCCTGTTCAATCGCGATCAGGATATGGGTAACGTCAGTCATACTTCATCTCAGAATCAGGCTGGTTCAGTTCCTGCTGCGACAATTTTGACTGCCTCATCGATGTACATTCTACAAGATATGTGCCTTAGTCTCAAATACTGGCAGACTTATTTGTGCTAATTGCTTTCTATGGGTAGCACCGAGCACGGCCATTGAATCCGTTCACGATTTTCGTGATTTTCCTAAGGTTCTATATCTAAAGAGCTTATGGAGTCAAGATTTTTTCAAATTTCGAGATAAGGGGTTGTCGGGTTGTAGCACGGTTGTAAGAATTTTCGCGTGAAAATGGGGTGGTTTTGGGGGTGCTTGGGGCGCTTCTACTTGGTGGGATTGGTCCCAAGTATCTCTGCTCTGTGGTAATTACTATTTCTTTGCTCCGTGCTTGCGCAGCAGTTCGACTATTTCAGTGTGGCCTTTTTCTTTTGCTATCTGTAAAGGTGTTTTGCCCCGATTGGACTCGGCGTTTACAACTGCTCCCTTGGCGATGAGCAGTTCGACGATTTCCTTATGGCCATTGCGGGCTGCATAGTGTAGCGCAGTCACCCCTCCATTGTTTTTGACATTGACATCGGCGCCCTTGGCAATAAGAACTTCCATCATATGTACGAGAACTTTTACCTTCTCTTTGTCCTTCTCCCTAATGGCACGGTGCAAGGGTGTGCAGCCCCACTTGTCTTTCGCATTGACATCGGCGCCCTTGGCAATCAGCAGTTCCGCTACCTCCACCAGGCCACGCGAGGCCGCGGCGTGCAAGGGGACGTAGTCATACTTGTCCTTTGCCATGACGTCGGCGCCTTTGGCGATAAGGAGCTTAGCAATATCTCCCCAGCCTCGCCAGCCCGCATCATGCAATGCAGTATCGCCACCGTAGCCTCGCTCATTGACGTTGGCTCCTTTCGTAATGAGCAGTTCAGCTATCTCTTTCTGAGCTGCATAATGTAGCGGCGTCAACCCATACTTATTCTTTGCCATGACGTCGGCTCCTTTGGCGATGAGCAGCTTGGCAACATCTCTGCATCTGCGGCCTCGCCAGGCCGCACTATGTAATGCAGTATCGCCGCTGGCGCTTCGCGCATTGACGTCGGCTCCTTCTGCAATTAGCAGTTCAGCTACATTGCTCCAAGCACCAATTGCTGCGTAAAATAGTGGTGTCCCACCGAGCTTGCACTTGGCGTCTACATCCGCGTCCCTGCCGATGAGGAACTGGACTACGTCCATTTGTCCTGCGCTGGCTGCATAGTGCAGTAACGTGCGGCCACCTTCGTCGCGGGCATCCACGTTAGTACCTTCCTCCAGATTGTTTCTGAGCTTATCGAGGTTTCCCCTGTGAGCGGCGAGATGGAGAGCAGAAACCTTGGCTCCTTTGGTGATGAGCAGTTCAATCATTTCACGTCCGCCTCCCGCGCTCTTGAGGGCAAGCGATATAGGCGTCCAGCCTTCGTTATCTTTCGCGTTGACATCGGCACCTTGTGAAATGAGCTTGTTGACCTGTTCAATATCACCCTTTTTTACAGCCTGAAAAAGTGGTTCGTTCTTCTTTGCTTGTTTAACGCGCTCTATCATCTGCTTTGTCGATGGGATGATCGTACTCGCCGGATACTCATCGAGAAGTTTCTGAAATGCGGATAATGCGGCATCGAACTGTCTCGCCTCGAAATAAGACTGTCCGATCCAGTATTGAGCATCCTGAGCGATTTTGCTCTTCGGTGACAGACTCATTACTTTCTTGTACTCAGTAATGGCGGCATCGTAATCGGCGGCTTTGCGCAGCTCCTTTGCCTTTTCGCAGTGTTGTTGAGCCTTTTTATCTGTTTCTGAAGCAATATCGGCCAAAATCAAAGACGATATTCCGGGGATGGTTGCCAAAATCAGGCAGGTTGTCAGTGCGACTAATCTTTTGTTATTCATCTTCATTTCCTTTTATCTTCCGGCGCTGATAGACTGCGCCATATCCATCAATTGTGACATTTCAGTATTACCAATCAATACGTAAGAAAGCTCATCATCCCTCCATGCAAGAATAGTTCCTCCGGTTTGCTCTGTGTTGCGATATACTGCATACTCCCTGAAATCCTCTCGCGACAGGCCTTGTTGTCCATCCAGAGATTGCTCAAACAACGATACCGAGTTGATACCGTCGGTATACAGCAGTTGCAAAGCATCGCGGCCATCTATCCTTCTGATCTGATCGAGCTCATAGCCAGGATGAAGCATCGTGAGTACTTGCAACTCAAAATCGATGGTTTCTCGCGCTTCGGAGAGAGTCATTGTGTGACCATTGGAAATAACGGGGGCTTCGGACGAACTGATCTGGCGTGGGGATGAAGGTCCTCTGACTATGATGCCGGGATGCATATATTCCGGCCCATCATCAAGAAATTCATAATACAGGATGTCATGTTGGCTCACATGCATCTGTGTCGGCTGTGGTGGAGCCGGACTAAAGGAAACATGTCGGGCGACGACATCCCGGTGCTCTTTTAAATACAAGTTTATGGTAGCTGAATCATCAGTGGCAGTGATAGCAACATCATGCCGAGCAAGAGCGATATCCCGCCGGGCCAATTCCAGCTCATCTTTCAGGTCGGTGACTTTTCCCGATAGAACAAAGCACGCCAACCAGGAAGAAATGAGAAGAAATGCCACAGCTAAGCTACCAGTCCTGCTCCCAACTATAATCCTCCATACATTCGGCTGAACAAAAACCGATTTGGTTTGTTTTGATTTCTCAAATGCTTCATATATCCGTTTCCGAACGGTTTCATCTTTCTCTGTATAAGTCTTAACAGGTATTCTTTTGACAAATCTTTCTGTGTCATTATTTATTTTCATTTTATCTTCTCACTATTTAACAATGACCGTAGTTTATCTAATCCATAACGATACCTACTTTCAATTGTTCTGCTTGAAACATTCTGTAATTTTGCTATTTGCTTGAATCCCAGATTACCTTGTATACGTAAGGCTATCACTTCTCTTTGTTCATTAGGAAGCTGTGCAAACGCATTACTCAATCTTTGTATTTCTTCTTCAAATATAATCCATTTGTCATGATTGTTTGAATAAACAACATCTTCCTCAGGATCATTCAACTCGATAGCTTTGTGTCGCAGGTTATCTCTGAGCTTATTTCGTGCACGGTTGGCAACACATGTTGCTAAATAGCTTCTCAGACTCCCAGTTAGTTGGAACTTTTCTCGGGATTGTGCGAAAGACACAAAAACATCTTGTACAACGTCTTCTGCTGTACTAATATCATTTAGCAAAGATATTGCTAATCTGAGTAGATTCTCTCGGTACTTATCATATATCCGTGACAACGCATCCCAGTTGCCCCTCTTAAACCTCCAAACAAGCAACTTGTCTTCCAGCATCAATAAGATCCTTAACAAAAATAAGAACGATCTTTCCTCATTTATATAACACCTGAGATGTATTATCTACTCTAAGAAAAGTCGACTTTTTTGTTCCTTTTTATGATTACATGCTTTCGAGGATAAGAGAGCTTGAGATTGAGAGAGGTCATTGAATCCGTGCGCCAATTTCGACTGTTTTCTAAGGTACTATTATTAAAGAGCTTATGTAGTCATAATTTTTTCAAATTTCGAGATAAGGGGTTGTATAGTTGTACAACGGTTGTAGGGATTTGCGAGTGAAAATGGGGGTGTTTTTGGGGGC
>CAYGBH010000328.1:0-5052 GCA_964348055.1 uncultured Pirellulales bacterium | reverse complement strand
CGTCTCACCGAAGAAGACCGGCCGCAAACCCGTCTTTTTGAAAATCGCTATCTCCCCGCCTTCGTTGAACATCTCTATCTTCTTTTTGGCCGCCTTGATGCCATGGCTTTCATAGATGCGAAGCTCGAAAATCCGGGATTTCTTTTCCGGCGCTTCCAGCTTCGGCATGTTTTTGAAAGCTACCATCAGCGAACTTTCTATCCGCACGTACCCCGGCTCGGACAAACCTGTATTCACAAAGTCGGCCTTTCGGTACTGGTCATCCTCAAGCAAACGCGAAGCTGCCCTGGCCACCGACCCTAAAGACTTATGCACCATCAATACGTAAAGTGTCGGACTGTTAGGCCCATACATCGCGCTGAAGACCCCTATCGGCCCAATCCCTATACGGTTCATCGCTGGTATTCCCACATCTTGCAGGAAGTCACCAACGAGGTTCTTCTTCGACCCTACGTGCAAATGGTATCGCCTCAGCTCGTAGTATTCCCGTTTTCCTTCACCTCTTCTTTCTCTGGCATTAGCCGAAGAACTCACACCTGCCATCCCTGCAAGACCCACTGCTGCCAAAAATTCTCGTCTTTTCATTTAAAATTCTCCTTTCGAAAACTAAACTCATATTTAGCTCCCCGATTTATTGGGGGGTTGTTTCGCTGTCAAATACCTCCTCATCCTCTTGTCGCCACGCAGGCTCTACTATGCACAGGAATTTCAAATCAGAATTTCCTGTGTTTTCAATATATTGCGTCGAGCCCGGCGGAATGTAAATGGCACACTCACGACTAACTTCGCAAGATTCTTGGTCTATATGCATCAGGCCTTGTCCTTCGGTTATGTAGTATACTTCGCATGTTCGAAGTTTATGCGGCTTGGTTTTTTGGCCGGGATTAACCTTTGCATGCGCCAGGCTATAACGAATTTGTAAATCCGTTTTTTCAGGGTGCAAAAGCTCACACAAAATTGAATCATCGCCAGCTACGAATTCCCGGCAATCCCTCAAATGTTTTATGAACATAATCACTCTCCGAACAGAATCGAGGCTTTTGCTTCGGTATAGAAGGTCCCTGCAATACAGCCGGTCAAAAGACATGCCAGCGTAGCTGCCAAAAGCGCCCGAAGCGCGACACGTGCTATATCACGGGTCTTATCAGAAGCCAATGCACTGACGCCTCCGACAAAAATCGCCATCGAGGCCAGATGAGCAAACCCACATAACGCGTAGGTGGTAACCACCGCCGAGCGCTGCGGATACTGCAACGAGTTCTCTGCTAAGGCAGCCGCCAAATCCTTATAAGCCACAACTTCTGTAACAATCACACGCTCACCGATAATCTTGGAAATCACTCCTGCGTCGGCTGGTGGAATCCCCAAAATTATCGTAAACGGGTAAAAGACATAACCAAAAATAGTCTTCAAAGATAGTTCAGCCTCGAGACCCAGGACTTTCGTACCTAAAGTGGACAAAAATAAATCTACTAGCGCAACCAGACCTAATACCGCTATAAGCAGCGCCACAATCCCAACAATCATCTTAACTCCGGCATTTGCCCCGTTGATAATCGCCTCGAAAAGGCTTTTCTCCTTTTCATAGAACGGCCGCACGTGGATGCCCAGCGTCTCCGGACTTTCGCTTTCGGGGAAGATAATTTTCGACATAACAAGTGCCGCCGGCGCGGACAGCAAAGATGCCGAAACCAAATGGCCGGCGATCTTGGGAAACTGAGATTCTAAGCTGAAGACGTAAAGCGCCAAAACGTTGGAAGCAACCGTAGCCATCCCTGCAGTCAGAATAGTACAGATTTCCGAGCCGGTCATCCGGCCAAGATACGGCTTAACTGTTAGAGTAGACTCAATCCCTACAAAAATATTGCTGGCTGCGACCAACGATTCCGCACCGGATATTCTCATCAGCTTCGTAAATACGTAAGCAAATCCCCTGATAATTCGCGGCATTATGCCGAAGTAGTACAAAATCGCAATCAGAGCCGAGAAGAAAATAATCGTGGGAAACGCCTGAAAAGCTAAGATAAATCCAAGTGACTCCTCTCCCGTTTCGCTTGTTTGCCCCGGCGGGATAGCCAACGGCCCAAATACAAACTTCGCCCCAGCCGAAGCAGAATCCAGAATGTTTACCACGATGTCATTTACAACCAGAAATACTTTCGAGCCAGCAGGAACAACAAAGATGAACAACGCGATTAATATCTGCAGTCCAATCCCCCACCCGATAACCCTCCAGTTCATATTCTTTCTGTTAGCCGACAGAATCCATGCAAAGGCGACTAAAACAAATATCCCTGCAAAGCTAACAAGATTATAGACATCCATATATACCTTGTCCGTGTCCCCTTACAATCTCTCGTCCTGAGTGAAACGAAGAAGTTAAAATGTCGATAATTAATCGTCAATAATCAATGAATACCGCTTACGCTGTCTTTTTCTCGCTATCAGCGAGCCGAACGATAGCGTATACCAGTGTCCCGAGCAGTCCGGTCAAAAGCGCAATCACTATCCATATGCCGGACCCGCGTCCCCGACGCCGTATATCCTGGTACACCCAGATCGCCACAAGGATATTGACAACCAGGACCAGCAGCAGTAACGGATGCGCCCCATCCTCCTCGTCGTGCTCGGCTTGTTCCGCGTGCTCTTTCTGTCTTCGTAGATGCTCCAGCTCGATCCTGCGTTTCTCCAGCTCAAGCTCCTGCATTTGGGCTTCGCGCTCTTGCAGCTCCATTTCCCTTCTGCGCATTTGCATCCGGAATTCCATTTCTTCCTGCTCAGGTTCCTGACCGAACAACCCTGTAGGCAGGAACATAGCCGCCAGCATCATAATCAAAATATATCGCTTCATCTCATTTCTCCTTTCAAACTCGTTTATAAATCATGCAATTTATTTTATAGCGAATCCTTGTAACTTCCAAGTTATATTTCGGCCGTTCACCTACTTTACGGGACTCTTGTTTCCACCTTCATCCCCGAGAGCTGCTCTCCTGGCTAAGCAAAAGGCGACCCACGCCTGCCCTTGGAGATGACCCTCATAGACCTTCGCCGGAGCGGCGAACGGCCGTTCAGGCCTCGCAGTGACATTTTTCAGAGGTTCTCAACATAGCATAATTAATAATCAATTATAAGGTCCCGGCTCAACGGGATTTGGATTGCCTGTTAACTTCCTCAGGTTATAATGAAATTGCAGCCCAAAGGATTGTTAAGAATTCTTTGTGAAAAATCATCTTTTTTATGTATGTATTTATGTTAACGATAGTTATAAAACCGATTTAACCCCTTAATATATGGAGGTAACATTCATGGCAAGTCCCAAAAACAGTATAAACAGGCGCCAGTTCCTGCAGATTAGCTCAGGTTCAGCGGCCGCAATGCTCTTACCCCAAATCTCTTGCGGTGCTGAAGAAGGCGCCCGTTATCGAGAATTCACATTTCCGGTTGAGCTGCCTGTTATGTCGGACAGCCACCGCCCGAACATTCTTTGGGTCAGTTGCGAGGACATCAGTCCGGACTTAGGCTGTTATGGTGACAGTTACGCCGTCTCGCCCAACATCGACGCCCTTGCAGCCCAAGGTGTGCGTTACACCAACGTATATACAAACGCGGGGGTTTGTGCCCCGTCACGGTCGGGTATTATCACCGGTATGTACCCAACCACCATCGGCACGCATCACATGCGCTGCAAGGGTGTGCCGCCGGCGTATGTAAAATGTTTCAGCGAATATCTCAGAGCAGCGGGTTATTACTGCACGAACAACGTCAAAACCGATTACCAGTTCGACCCACCACCAACCGCCTGGGACGAAAGCAGCCGCAAGGCACACTGGCGTAATCGGGCCAAAGGCCAGCCGTTCTTTGCCATCTTTAATTTCACAACTTCACATGAAAGCCAGATCCGCAACAGGACCAAAAATATGCTGAAGCGTTTAGCGAGTCTGCAACCGCACGAGAAGCACGACCCTGCCGAAGCGGTGCTGCCGCCTTATTATCCTGATACTCCGGCGGTTCGCAAAGATTGGGCGCAGTATTACGATATCATTACCCTGATGGACAAGCAGGTTGGTGACGTCCTCAAACAGCTTGAGGACGACGGCCTCGCTGACAACACAATAGTGTGGTTCTGGGGCGACCATGGACGCGGCCTGCCGCGGGGCAAGCGGTGGATTTACGACTCGGGCATTCACGTTCCACTGATTATCAAAGTGCCGGAAAAACTGCGAAAGCTCGCGATGCCAAGGGAGCCCGATGCGCTCAAACCCGGCGCCGTTAACGACGACTTGGTAGCTTTCATTGATTTTGCGCCGACTATGCTTTCGCTGGCAGGCGTCAGGATTCCCGACCACATACAGGGCAGGGCGTTTTTGGGTCGTCAGAAGACTGAGCCGCGCGAGTACGTTTTCGCCGCGCGTGACCGTATGGATGAGGCATACGACCTTATCCGTGCCGTGCGCGACAAGCGCTACAAATACATTCGCAACTATATGCCGCATCTTACCCGCGGCCAGGACATCGAGTATATGAACCAGATGCCGACGATGCAGGAGATGCGCCGTCTCAATGCCGCCGGTAAACTCAAAGGCCCGCAAATGCAGTACTTCGAGGAAACAAAGCCGGTCGAGGAGCTGTACGATACGGCCAGTGACCCGCATGAGGTCAGGAACCTGGCAGAAGACCCGAGATATTGGGACGTGCTCGAGCGAATGCGCAAAGCCCATATCAAATGGGTGAAAGAGACTGGCGATATTGGGCGGATTCCCGAACCTGAGTTTGACGAAATGAAACGGCCGGGCGGCCAATGGCAGAAAACGGCAACGCCCATGTTCGCCCCTGCCGAGACCTCCGGAGAGAACAAGCATATCACCATCACCTGTGCCACAGAAGGGGCCTCTATTGCCTATAGAATAGGAAAAGGTGGTGGCTGGAAATTATATACAGAACCTGTACCACTAAAGACCGGTCAGGTGTTGTATTCCAAGGCCTGTCGCATCGGTTTCAAGGACAGCAATGAGGTCAGATTCAAACTCGGTGACTCGCAGACCGGAATCGCCA
>CAYGBH010000327.1:0-5054 GCA_964348055.1 uncultured Pirellulales bacterium | reverse complement strand
TGAACTCTATAACATCAGCGCTTAATCGGCTTGCTGCCAGAGCAAAGCTGTTTCGCGTTCGTGTGCTGTCTTCAAAAAACAAATTTACTACAACTTTGCCTCGCAAAGGGGGGGCTTTTTTGACCGACCGGGTGCTTATCTGCTCGAAGCCTTTGGCAGTGTCAAGAATATACGTAATCTCTTCGGCGCTTAATTCCCGCAGCCCAAGCAAATGCTTGCGATGCCACTTGAATTGTTTACTTTTTCTTTTTAACGCCATAATCCCGTACCCCAAGCACTCGTATCTCAAGCACTCGTACCCCACCCAGCGCTGGGCGGGGTTCGATATTCATTATTCGATAACGACTTCGTCTTTTCCATCCGATTCGACAAGGCTGACCTGCACCAATTTGCCGGGGGCGGCATCGGTTTTGTAACCGGCGTAATCGGCCTGTATCGGCAGCTCCCTGCCGAGGCGGTCAACGAGGACCGCCAACTTTATTGCCCTCGGCCTGCCTAAATCTATAAGGGCATCCATCGCCGCACGCGCCGAGCGACCGGTATATAGAACATCGTCGATTAAAATAATGATTTTATCATCTATGTCGAAGCCGATTTCGGTAGTTCGAACCTGCGGCTGAGCAGTGCCTTGAGGCGAATTCAGGTCGTCGCGATAAAGCGTTATATCCAGAGTGCCACACGGAATATCTTTACCAAGTTTCTTGGATAAGCGGCTCGATAACCTCTGGGCGAGAACCTCTCCTCTACTGCGAATACCGATTACAGCGATATCCAGGCTGGGCGGTGTATCGGAAATAATATGGCTTGTCAAATCCTGGAGAATCTGTTCGATTTGTCCGGAATCCAAAATTACTTTCATAATTATAGCAACCCTTTAGCCCTGCACGGCTCTGGTGCAGGGTTAGCTAAAGTAAGCCTATGTCCCTGCGCCTCCCGTCGCAAGACGAGGTAGCAGGGAAGCATTTGCCCCGAACCGCGATGGTTCAGGATTTGCTTGAATATATCAACTCGGGCCCGACAAGGCAAGAATTCTATAATTTTCGAATTTACTCAACGTCAAATATGCTTGTAACGCCTGTTATTTCCACAGTTGTTGCACCGCTAAATGGAATCGTAAGAAACATCCCGGCCCCATCGTAAGTGAAATCGGCACCTTCCGACAAAGCAACACCGTTCCTTGTAACATTTGCGTATCGGCGACAATAGACCTGCAAGGCCCCAGGATGGCCAAGCCCTGCAGGAAATGACAAAAACCGGTGATTTCGTACTTTATATCGAATTTTCCATCTTACACGCTGCCTCAAGAATATTGGCTGGTTCGCTCCTTGGGGTAAGCTCCCACCCCCTATCTAATACTGAAAGATATGATACCAAAAACCCGTAATCTTACAATTCATTGCCAGCGTCGTGTAGAGGCAATCCTAATGTGATTGCCCTCCATCCAAGATATCGCTTCAACAACATCAATCGCCTGTGCCTTTGTAACCCCCGTTCTTGCTTTCGCAAAAAAACACGGGGGGGTGCAGGCAACGCCCGATAAAGCCAAAATTTCTTAATAACTTTTCGCAAAGCCCTTTTTTTTAACACTGAAAACCGCTATATTATAAGGACCAGCTCAATAATTTACTTGAAAAGAAAGGCATTTTATGGTATTATAGTTACAAAATCCGGAGGCAAAGGTACTAAACTAAGGAGGTTGGCAATGGGGGGAGCAACTTTGTTTGGGTTCCCGCCTTGCGGGTTCCCTCTTTTGGATTTTTTCGCCACCTCTGGGGTTAGGGAGTAATGGTACAAACAGCTAAAACAATGCTTATGGTGGGCCTGATAGCCGGCCTTGCAGCAATTTCAACACCTGTCAGCGCCGTCGCTGACTCCACAGAGTCGCAGACCCTGCACCAGAGCGGTACAGGGCAGACCAGCAAAATGTTGCAGCCGCAAGGATTAAATCACGCCGGGGTTTATACCTTAAAACAAATAAACCCCAATCTGACAGGTGCCGGCGTTAAATTTGCCGTTATTTGCCGAAGCGTTACTTACATCAATGGCGAACCACAAAACGATTACCGCCCCAGTATTGAGCATAACTGCCTCAAGACCAAGCAATTTAGTTTTCACGACCAGGCTGAACTGCCCGCAGGCATCTCACCACATTCGACAGCCATCTGCTCTATACTGTTCGGCGACGACCCTGGCGCATTTAATCCATATCTGGGACAATTTTACTACCAGGCCGCAGCACCGCAGGCCCAGGCTGATATCTACGAATTGTGGCATTTCGTGATTAATAATGTATTCCCTAGCTCGCCTCCGGACGCAGACATTGTAACGGCCGGCTTCGGCCAGCAATTTGAAGATTGGTGGACGAGAGGCATTGAATCATTGGCCGAGCACCACGGCCTTATCGTCGTGGCCGGCATAGGCAACGGCGCCGATGCTTATGACCCTCCGTTATATCCTGCCGCCGGGGCAAATGTTATTGGCGTTGGTGTGGTCGACTCTGTAAATACCGAGGATCTTGCAACCAATCTGGCATATTTCGCCCTGGCCTATCCGGCGCATTCCAGCTTCGGCCCGACCAGCGATGGGCGATGTAAGCCGGACATCGTGGCCCCCGGCAATTGCCTGGCCGCAGATGCAAACGAGCCAGACCGCTATGAACCAACCGGCAATGCATCGAGTTTCTCGACACCGCTGACTGCAGGAGCAATAGGCCTGCTCGTTCAAAAGGCCAAACAAGACCCGGACTTGAGTCCAGCCGTTTCACCGGAGGGCGGAAATTGTGTAATCAAAGCAATTTTGCTGAATTCGGCAACCAAACTGCCCTACTGGCACAAGGGTCAGCTACAATCCGACGATGACCACTCTGCCCCTCTGGACTACATTCAAGGGGCGGGCATGTTGAATGCGGTCGGTGCCTACAAACATTTGATCGCCGGGCAAAATAAACCGGGCGATGTTTCAAAAATCGGCTGGGACAATAACGTGCTGCGAAAAACAGACAGTCCGCAAAATATGTACAAATTTACTCTCACAGAACCAGCCGACAAATTTATTGCCGCCACAGTTGTTTGGAACAGGCACTACAACAGCGCTTATCCTTTCGAACCAGCCCCTGAGCAGGACAGCAACCTGCGACTCGAACTCTGGGCCATCGACCTGAATAATCCTGATAATGACTATTTGCTCGATTACAGCGACAGCAGCATCGACAACGTTGAGCATATTTACACCGCCGCAGATGCCAACTATACTAATTATGAAATTATTATTTCTTTCAGCAATATTGACGACCAAAAAGAAACCTCTGCGAGTCAGCGCTACGGCCTGGCCTGGAATACAAGCGAAAGACAAGACAGCGATAGTATCTTCTGGTACGACCTGAATGCCGACGGTATTGTCAACAAATCGGACCTCACTATTGTGATCAATAATGTGTTAACATTAAACAGCGACAAATCGCCCAAAAGTTATCTACTCGGCGACATCAATACAGACGGCACAATTGACATCAAAGACTTGGAAATCCTCTGGAACAACAAACTTCAAGCCGAGTGGCATACAAAACAATAAGCCCCTCATAATTCAACCCTGAAATCTATACGGGATAATCAAACCCCCTCAAGCAATACGAAACAAAAATCTTCTTTTAATTTCTCACCATTTCTGATAAAAGTGCAACACATAGAAATGTAAAATGTTAAGCGGAAAATGCAAAATCAAAACTTAGAAGTTAGGGTTTTGAATTTTAGTTTAATTTCGAATTTCTTATGAAGTTAATTGTAAAAAAATCAGGTTTAAAAGGAACGGTGGTAATTCCAGGCTCCAAATCGCACACGATTCGCGCCGTGGCAATCGCGTCTTTAGCCAGCGGCCAAAGTCTCATCCGCAATCCGCTGGTCTCAAGCGACACGCAGGCAGCAGTTGATTGTTACCGAGCGTTAGGCGCCGCGATTGATACATCCGACCCAAAGCTCTGGAAAGTAACCGGAACAGGCGGCGAAATTACCGCCCCGCGAGAAGCTATCGACGTGGGCAATTCCGGCACAACGCTGCGCATCGCAATGGGCTCGGCCTCTCTGGCACAACCAGGCCGGACCACAACCTTCACCGGCGATGAGCAAATCCAGACCCGCCCTGTCGGACCGTTAATCGAGGCCCTCAGCAATCTGGGAGCGAAATGCACAAGTCTTAAAAACAACGGCAAAGCCCCAGTCGAAGTAATGGGAAAACTGGCAGGTGGAAAAACCGCCATTGCCGCATCTACCAGTCAATATCTGTCCAGCCTGCTTCTGTGCACTCCCTTAGCCACCAAGGAGACCGAGATAGACGTTACCCTGCTCAACGAGCCGGGTTATGTACAAATGACGCTCGACTGGCTCGATAAACAGCAAATCGAATACGAAAATCAACAGATGCGCAAATTCAAAATCAAAGGCAATCAAAGCTACAAGGCCTTTGACGCTACAATCCCGGCAGATTTTTCCAGTGCGACATTTTTCCTCTGTGCCGCCGCTATGTCCGCAGATGAGGTAACCCTGCTTGGGCTAGATTTCTCGGATAGTCAGCCGGACAAAGCGGTGGCCGACTATCTAAAGGCGATGGGAGCTGATATCACCATCAAGGCAAATTCTGTAACGGTTAAAGCCGCAACGCTCAAAGGCACCGAACTCGATATGAACAGGACGCCTGATGCTCTGCCGGCTATGGCCGTTACCGCCGCCTTTGCAGAAGGGCAAACCAGCCTGCTAAATGTCCCCCAGGCACGAGGTAAAGAGACCGACCGAATCAAATGTATGACCGAAGAGCTGAAGAAAATGGATGTGGATGTTGAAGAATTGTCGGACGGCCTTATAATACGTGGCTCGTGGCTCGTCGCTCGTCGCTCGAGTCATAAATTGCGAGTCACGGGTCACGAGCGACGGGTCACGAGACTTGACGGCAGAAGCGACCACCGAATCGTCATGGCCCTGTCTCTGGCAGGCTTGTGCTTAGAAGGCCAATGCAGCATTGATACCGCTGAAGCAATCAGCGTTACATTCCCTGATTACGTGGAA
>CAYGBH010000326.1:0-5095 GCA_964348055.1 uncultured Pirellulales bacterium | reverse complement strand
AGACAAAATTTGAGCACGCCGAACTAAGGACCACGCACGCACATGGTGTAGAAGTGACCTTAACAAAAGCCCAACGAAAGGAAGTTCGTAAGAAGTTCGAAGATGCTGGCATAAAGATCAGTTTAGCAAGCGCATTTATGTACCATCTTGAAGATCAGAAGATGGTTCGGGAGAACATAGAAGGAACAAAGGCCTATAGCGTTCTCGCGCACGATATCGGGGCAATCGGCATTCGAGTGTTCCCAAACGCCATTCTGGTCGATAAGGGAATTCCAGAAGAAAAGACATTGAAGCAGATTGGCAAAGCATTAGCGGAGGTAGGCGAATTTGCACATGATTACGGCGTGGAGATAAGGATCAGTAATCATGGCAAAGGTACTCGTGATGTAGCTCGTATAAAGAAAATCATAGACTACTCGGGCAGCAAACATGTTTACGTGAACTGGAATTGCGACAAAACCGATATAGAAGGCGTCGGTTTTCAAGCTAAGTTTAACATGGTCAAAGACCGCATTCGAAATCTTCACATCCACGACTTAACGAACGAGAAATATCCATACCGAAGGCTTTTCGCACTTCTGCGAGACTCAGGTTACCGGGGCTATTGCGATGCGGAAATCAAAGCAAGTCCCGAACCAATTCGCTTGATGAGGTATTATCGAGCCTTATTTCTTGCTCTTCAAAATTTCTATTGATGAGGTAAAGGAAAATGAACAGAATTTCTCGAAGACGTTTCATAACAAATTCGCTCTATGCCGGGGCGGCTGTAATGCTCCCCCACTCTCGTGTTCTGGGGGCCAATAATGATATTCGCATTGGCGTGATCGGAATCGGTTCGTTCGTCAAGATCGGCGGCAAAGGACGAGGAGACATCCGGGACTTCCGAAAGATACCCGGCGTCCGTGTTGTGGCCCTGTGTGACTGCGATGAAAACCACCTCAACTATGAGGTGAACCAGTTCAGAAAACGATCCGAGAAGGTCAAGGCCTACAGGGATTTCCGCGACCTGTTGGATGATAAGGAAGTCGACGCTATCTCAATCACAACGCCGAACCACTGGCATTCGCTGATGACTATCATGGCCTGCCAGGTGGGAAAAGATGTGTTCGTGCAAAAGCCCTCCTCGCACAATATCTTTGAGGGTCGCAAGATGGTCGAGGCCATGCGCAAGTACAATCGCGTAGTACAGGCTGTTCATGGACCTCGAAACAGCGGCGCGATTGAGGAATCATTCGAGTACATCTGGGCTGGCAATCTGGGGAAAATCAAGTGTGTGTACGGAATTAACTACAAGCCGCGGATGAGTATCGGTAAGGTTAATGGGCCCCAACCCATACCCAAGTCGTGCGATTACGATCTCTGGTGTGGCCCGGCCCCCAAAAAGCCACTAATGCGCGAGCACCTGCACTACGACTGGCACTGGGACTGGGACACCGGTGACGGCGACCTTGGGAACATGGGCATTCATGCGATGGATGGGTGCCGCTGGGCCTTACGGCAGAATACGCTGCCGAAGCGAGCAATCAGCATCGGAGCACGCCTGGGCTATGATGATGATGGCCAGACCCCCAATACGATGATTTCCCTGTTGGATTACGAACCGGCTCCCATCATTTTCGAAGTCCGCGGCCTGCCTCGGAATAAATCGTTCCGGCAATCGGATTGGACCAAGAACAGACGACTGAGTATGGATCACTTCCGCGGGGTACAAACAGGATTTGTAGTGCAGTGCGAAGGTGGTTACGTAAAAGACAGCGCGGCTTTCAACAATCAGGGAAGGCTAATCAAGGAATTCACCCGCAGAAGACCCGATTGCAAACAGAACTTCATCAGCGTCGTTCGCAGCCGCAAAACCAGCGAACTCCTGACGGATGCACTGGAGGGACATCTGTCCTGCGGATTGGTCCATATGGCGAACATCTCGTATCTGGTGGGCAAGTGCAAGCACAATAACGAAATCCGCCAGGCCATTCGAAGCAAGGCAGAACTCAGCGAGTCGTTTGAACGCCTGCTTGACCATCTCTTTGCCAATCGACTTGGATTACATCAAGAATCGCTCACCCTGGGCTCAATGCTGATTATGAACCCCGATAAAGAGAAATTCACTGGCCCAATGAGCAAAGAAGCAAACAGATTGATTTCACGAAGATACCGCAAGCCATTCATCGTGCCTGATAACGTGTGATAGCTGACAGAACATTCGCCTAAACGACTCTGGTATGAGATTCTTGACCCGTTAACACATTCAAGTTAACCTGCACTGATAATATTTCATCGCGGAAGCCTCATCGACCAAAGCAGGCAATTCTGCCGCCCTGCATCGCGACATAGAGTCGACCGGCAGCCGCGGCCAGCCCATTGAAAACAGGCGGCGCAGGTAGGGTACACTCCCATACTCTCTCGCCATTTGTTCGGTCAATCGCGCAGAGCACACCTCCTTTTCTCCCTTCAAAAGCCCCGAGAGGATCTTTGGGATCAACTACATCAGGGGGGCCCGCGACAAATAGCAGGCCGTTGGTGGCGACCATGGCATTGACACGCACCAAGATGCGTTCGGCCCATGTTTGTTTGCCGCTGGTGTTGTCAACGGCGAAGAGGAGGTAGCCTTGCTTACCGGGGGTAAAGTAGACCTTTGGGTCGAGGCCGCGTAGCGAGTCAAACATCCGGACGAAGCAGGCCCCCTGCTCATCGTGCACGAGAAGCCGAGCGTAGCCGCTCTGGCCAAACGACCAAGGGATTCGTTTGAAATACGAATCGTCGAGCAACCCGCCCTTGGCAGAGACCCGGTCGCTGGTTTGTCGAGGCCGAAGGTCTTGCTTTTCGAGCCTTGTATTGAACGTCAGGTTTCGCATGTAGATGAGCCGATTATCACCCTGGAGAATACCAGGAAGCGCACCCATGGGAAGTCGATAGTTTTGCGAGATGTTGCCGACGTGGTAGTACGGTCCTTGCAGTTTCGTCAGGTAGCGTTGTTCCCCGCTGAGCGCATCGACGCCATAGAGGTAGATGCCGCCATCGAGGTGAGAGGATCGGCCTGCGGCGAAATAGGCGATGCCATCTTGAACCAGCACGCTGCCGTGAACGGGCCATGCCGACTCGAGTTGGCCAAAGGCGCCGATAAGTCTGTCCTGAGGCGCGGCTCCGAAGCGCCAAACGAGAGCCCCGTCAGCAGCGCGGACACAGTAAACCCAGCCGTCGGCCGAACCGAAGATCACTGTGCCCCGATAGTAAGTCGGCGGCGAATCAATCCTTCCGCCGGTGACCGAGCCCCAAATTTTTTCCCCGTCCCCGGCATTCAGCGCCACTACATGATGTTCATCAACAAGTGGAACGAAGACCCGGCCATCGACCACGATTGGCGCAGAGATCTTCTTTCCGACGCTTTTTTGCCAGAGCAGTTGAGGCGTACTCGGCACCTCGGTCTTAACTGCACCGCTCCGCAACGAATCGTGCCGGTAGGTAGGCCAGTCCTCGGGACCTGCGTCACCGCCGCTCATTTTTCCGTAAGCGGGGCCTCGTTCGAGCCGAATGGACTGCTCGTAATCGGTCTGACGAAATTGCGAAGGAATTTCCGGAGCCAGAGCGTTCATTCCGTTGAGTTTCTCGTCGATATAGCAGACACACGGGTGCGGGGGAGCATATTGGAGACCGTTGGCCGGCATCATTCCCACGTGGCACGTCCCGCGGACCCAGTTGTTAACCGTATGGTTGCCTTGTTCGAGGTCGACAAATTCGGTGCCGCGCCGGCTGGCCAGAATATAACGCAGCGTGGCCTTGTTCCGGTAACAGCGATGATGGTGATAGGTCTTGAAGATGTTGCCCAGTGGAACCTTCCTGGCGACCTCGCCGGTGTGCAAGTCATAACCATTTACGCTCACCGGCCACGTGCTCATGCTCTTCGACGGTTGGATGCTTCCTTCGAGTTTCTCTCGTGCAATCTCCGCGCTCCACGTCCAGACAAGGCCGTTGATGACGAACACGTCCTTCCACTCGTACCAGAGGTGTCCCAAGTATTTTTTGGGTTGTGTCCAGAGAATCTCTCCCGACTCGGCCGAGAATGCAGCAAGCTGGTTGGGGCTGGCGTGCACGACGACGCTGTCCTGAACGATCAGCGTGCCGGTCCACACGGTGCGTTGGGCATCGACGCGGCCGGCAGTGTAGTCTGCCTCCACCAGCGGAAACGGCGTTCGCCACTTCTCTTTTCCGGTCTCGAAATCAAGGCCCACGACATCTGCACCATCAAGAATTGCAATGACCGTACCGTCCGTTGCCGAGTTTAATGTTGGTTCAACTTTGGCCGGTGGCACGCTACCGTAGGCCGTCTTGAACCTGTAGTAGTCCGTCGTAGTCCCGCGGTAGGCTTTTTGCGAGGTCCACAGTGTCTCGCCGCTCCGTGCATCGACAATCTTAATCCTCGCGCCGCTGTCCTCCAGGACGGTCAAAATCAGCAGGCCATCGCGATACAAGATCTCCGCAGTCCGGGCCGTCGCATCATAGTTTTTAAGCAACTTGCCGGTTTTTGCATCCAGTTCGCTCACCGGTGCCCGGTAACCAAGCGTGACGTATATCTTGTCTTCTATCGCCACGAGTCGCTTTTCGATATTGAGCGGGATATCGCCCGGCCTCGGACTGAACCAGGAAGGCTTCCACGCCCGCCAGCCCCAATCCTTTACCGGAACCTTCCAGAGGAGGACGCCGTTAAAGGCATCCCGCGCCGTGAGGAACCACTTGTCCGGCAGTGAATGGTCACCGAGCAGGCTGATCGGCGCCTCATCAGCGATGTAGAACAGCCTGCCGCCCGCAGTCACCAATGTTCTGACGCTTGAGTCACTTTCATGAGAGCGCAGCCACAACGGTCCGGAGGTCCACTGGTAATGTCTGGGCGGGCCCACGACGCGGTCCTGTGCCACCGGGTTGCCATCGGGCCCGTGCAAATAGTGTGTCCACTCGTCGATGCCCTCCAGCCAGGGCTTACGAGTTGTCGCCCACCTGTTGTCTTTCTTAACATAGGCCGCGCCGTTAGGGGCAAGAACTCGCATGACCTCACTCATGGCAATCTCGCAAAGGTCCTCTGCCACTACCAGGTTGACCAGGT
>CAYGBH010000325.1:0-5144 GCA_964348055.1 uncultured Pirellulales bacterium | reverse complement strand
TTTATTAAAATGGGCGATACAGGATTCGAACCTGTGACCCGCTGATTAAGAGTCAGCTGCTCTGCCGGCTGAGCTAATCGCCCCAACCTCTGTTCAGGAAAAACCATTCGGATCAATTCGTGCCAACTTTACATCCGACAGGCCGGTATTGCAAGAAAATTAAGGGTGAATTTCGCTTCAATATCTTCCTTGAATGGACTACAATGAAAATTGCTCGACAGTTGGTGAAAACAAGCTGTGATTAATATGGGAAAACAAAAAAGGGCTTATTTCTGTGCTTTTATTGCAGTCCTGTTCTGGTCTACTGTTGCTTCTGCATTCAAGATTTCGCTGCGTTATTTAGATGTTCTTTCACTCTTATTTTATGCCTCGATTACATCAACTGCTGTTTTCTTCGTTTATTTATTATTTTCCAAAAAGCTAAATTTACTCAAAACTCTCTCAAGAAAAGATTATCTGCGTTCCGCTCTGCTGGGTTTTCTCAATCCCTACCTTTATTATGTTGTCTTATTTAAAGCATACTCGATACTGCCCGCCCAGGAAGCCCAGCCACTGAACTTTATTTGGCCAATAATGCTTGTTTTGTTGTCAATACCTTTGCTCAACCAGAAAATCAAACCAAAGGACATTCTTGCGATAATCATCAGCTTTGTGGGTGTCTTTGTCATTTCAACTCGAGGTGATATTTTAGGATTTAAGTTCACCAGTCCCACGGGAGTATTATTGGCAACGGGCAGTTCGATAATCTGGGCGTTGTTCTGGATTTATAATATGAAGGACGAACGTGATGAGGTTGTTAGATTGTTTCTTAATTTTGCGTTCGGGTCCGTCTTTATATTTCTGTCAATGTTACTTTTTACAGGAGTGAAAATCCCGAACCTTAACGGCATTCTCGGGGCAGCTTATGTGGGATTGTTCGAAATGGGGATTACTTTTCTACTTTGGCTCAGAGCATTGAAGCTGTCGAAAACCACCGCGCATATTGCGAACCTTATCTATTTGGTTCCCTTCCTTTCTCTGGTTGTAATTTCTTTTGCAGTTGGCGAGACGATTCTTTTCTCAACTGTAATAGGCGTAATCTTCATCGTAGGTGGTATCATATTTCAGAGACTCTGAGGCTGCCCCCATCCAGCTTTTCACTTGTGTTTGGTAGATGCTGATTTGAAGTTGCAAATATTCGCGAAATAACTGGCATTGGCCAGCCGGTTCAAGTATTATGATGAATAGATAGCAAGTTAGGGTAATGGAACACCAAACGGAGGTAAGCATAATGACGATAAATAGAAAACGGTTATTAGTGGTGGCCTTGACGGCGACGACAGTGGCAGCAGTAGGCTGGGCAGCTGTAGCCAATTCGGGTGCGGGCAGGCCAACATCAGACAAAGGTAGGATACCCTGGAAGGACCCTGCGCCGATGGCAAGTGCCAAGGCAGAGCAGAACATCTTGGACGTACTTGCGGATATGTATCTGAACCAGCGCAGAGGTATGATGAATGTCCAGCCGGAAGATGGCAGGTTGCTGCGGCTGCTCACAGAGGCAATCGGTGCCAAGCACATCGTCGAGATAGGCACTTCCAACGGATACTCGGGTATCTGGTTTTGCTTGGCCCTGCGCACTACGGGCGGCAAACTAACCACACACGAAATCAACGCCCGCCGGGCATCGCTGGCACGGGAGAACTTCAAACGAGCCGGTGTCAGTCATATCGTTACGCTTGTGGAGGGTGACGCCCATAAGACAATTACCAGGTTAAAAGAGCCTATCGATATCCTTCATCTTGACGCCGACAAGGCCGGCTATATCGACTATCTTGACAAGCTCCTGCCGCTGGTGCGTCCAGGCGGACTGATTATAGCCCATAATACAACTAACATGGGAAGGAGTATGCAGGACTACATCGAGGCCGTCACCACTAACCCAAACCTGGAAACGAAGTTCTTACACAAGCAGGGCCAGGGCATCGGCGTGACACTCAAGAAACGTCGATGAGCGCAACGAAACGTCTAGGAAACCAGCTTGTACGAGAATTACTTCTCGTACACACACCCGCGGCGCGTCCTTGAGGTGAAACTCATACAGGAAGAGACTCCTTGTCTCTCTCCCGATTTCTAAATGTCCTCAGTCGCGTTCAGGAACTCCGATAAGCTGGAAAGTCGTGTACCCGCGATCGTTTTATACGTTCTCAGGCACAACAAACGGCTTTCGATATGGACGCGTCAACAACCTATCGGCCGCTGGATTATCAACGAACTTCTCAGTCTTGGGGTTGAATTGCAGTTTTGGGCCGAGGCAGTACGTGCCCTTCGGCACATCAAATCCTAATGTGCCTTTTACGGTTTGCTTGATTGTCTCCCAGGATTTGGTGATTTCCTCGTGCCTGTCGAGTACGTCGGGCCTGGTCCTGCCTCGGACCTGCTCGCCAAGGCGGTAAGAGATGTTGCCCAGGTGGCAGCACGCCGAAGACAGATGAGCGTCACGAATGCCGGCGTTGAGCTGGCGCCACCTTCGGCTGCGGACGCAATTGATAAAATTCTCAAAGTTGTCGCCGGGCCCCATCTCGACATCAATGTCCACCAATTCTTCAGCCTTATTCGAACCGTTGGGATAGAACTTGAGCTTGCGGTTATCGTCCTCTTTGATCGCTCCTTCCTCAAGGTAGAACTCGTTGCCGACTTTCTTCGGATACTTCTTGCCATCAAGGCCCACCTTGTCGACCAGACTGATGACCTCGAACACAAGCAGCGTCTCGCCAAAGTCCAAAATGGTCAGTTGGCAGTTGGGGGTCTGGGCCTGATCGGTGAAGGGCGGATAACCTGGCGTCGATTCGACCCATCGTCCACCCATACTTATTGTGCTTTTGGGCAGGGTGGCACCTTTAATTGCCCAGCGGGCAATATCCATCTGGTGGACGCCCTGGTTGCCGATCTCTCCGTTGCCGAAGTCCCAGAACCAGTGCCAGTTGTAGTGCACAATGTTCTCGTGATACGGTTGCTTCGGTGCCGGGCCGAGCCAGATGTCGAAGTCCAGGTTTTCAGGCGGCTCCTGGATAGGCTTAAAGCCGACGCCCCACCGCCCCTTTCCATTCTTGGAAGCGTAGGCCTTGGATACGAGCAGCTTACCATATCTGCCGCTCTGGACGGCGGCAATCTGCTTGGCCCAACTGCTGCTGGAACGGCTCTGCGTACCGTGCTGGACAATCCGCCTGTACTTGCGGGCGGCCTCGACGCACTTGCGGCCCTCGAACACGTTGTGGCTGCACGGCTTTTCGACATAGACGTCCTTGCCGGCCTGGCAGCCCCAAACGGTCATCAGCGAATGCCAGTGATTGGTTGTTGCGATCGATATGGCGTCGATATTCTTATTGTCCAGCAGCTCGCGAATATCGACATAGGTATCGACCTTCTTATTGCGGTCTTTGAACGGCTTTGTATGCTTTTCCAAGACATTTCTGTCCACATCGCACAGCGCCGCTACTCGCACACCGTCCATCTCATCAAATGCCCCGATGTGTGCCCTGCCCCGGCCGTTGATACCCACAACAGCCACGCGAATGTCGTCGTTTGCCCCTCGCACGCGCGAAAATGGGCTGGCCAACGTCAGACCGACGCCTGCGACCATCGAACTTTTCATAAAATCTCGGCGTGTGATACGATTCATAAACTCTCTCCTTTCTTGGGGTACCCTTAATTATACCTACACTGCGATAGGATTACTTAGCCTCTTTAAAAGAACCTAACCGAGTAAAGAATAATCGAAACAAGGGCAAATAGCAATAGCGAACTGAAAAAATCCCGCTGAAGGCGGGTTTGATCCGGTCCAGGCCTTCGGCCTGGTCATGCGATGATTTCCTCGATGGCTCGTGCAACCACGTAATCCGGCAGCTTCCTCAGGCCGGGCTGAGCCTCGTAAGCAGATATAATACTGTTATCCGGGAATGCGCGGACCTGCTCAATCAGCTCCTCGGCCAGAGGGCGCAAGTTTTCCTCAGTCAAGCCGGTTTCTGCCTTGCTGCGCGCTGCTTCCACTAAAGCCTCATATTCCGCTTGGCTGTTGTACCAGTTAAGCTGTAACTCCAATTCAAAGGCCTCCTTTGCTCTGGTGCGGTCAAAAAGATACTGTATCCCGATTGGATTGTAGGCCTCTAACCGTTCATCCACAAAAGCCAGGCACGCATCTCGATATGCTGCATACTTGTCCTCGTCAAAATCCCCAAACCCACATGCTGCAACCTCCTCAGTCAGTAGCTCATCTATTCTTGCCGGCAAAAGGTCTTTACCGGCTTCCAGCCGCTCATACAGGGTCTCAAAGTACGCCCTCAAAAGTAGGCTCGTTTCACTCATACCCATTACCTGCCATCGCTTACCTTTAATAATGGTTAATTATACTATGCAAAAACCTTTAGTTCCACACCCGCTCCAGAGGCGGAGACTCCGGTATCTATTAGATCGGCAGCCGTATAACAGGGTTAAGAACGCTGGCAAATTGGGCATTTTGTGGGTATTAATTTTTGAGAGAAATTTTTAAAAAATTGGGGTTTTGGCTGATTTTTTTTGCTGATTTTGGTAGGAATCCTCGTTCTTGGGCTAATAATGGGAGTTGGTATGTTAAAATGCGGCGCTTGGGCAATGTGGGTAAGTATAAAACACCAAAAAATGAGCATGAATTGAGTATAAATTGGGTATAAATTGACAAAAATGCGTGCTTTTTTGAACAAAAATGAGTAAAAATTAGCACTTTTTTGAAATTAACATTTTGTTAAATTGGGAAACATAGGCAATTATAGTTCGTGGCAATATATTATTGGATGTTACAGAAATTGAGGTGATAGATTATATATGATTGGTAGTTGAGTGGAAAGACTTCGTTGTGCTGTGGCTCACCTATGATGGGAATGGTTCGACAGGGTTCTTAGAATAGGTGAATGGTGTCTCGATGCTTGATGCTCGGTTCTGGATACTCGTGAGTGGTTGTTGGAATAAACCCAATTAACCACTTAAACAGTTACTCAATTAACAAATCGGCAACTTGTGGATGATAATTTTGCCCACAAACTATCATAGCCATATCAAACGACGACGCATGGGAAATTGGGCTATTGAAAAGGTCCTACAATTTATAATCTCCCTCTGAAAAACTCGAAGGT
>CAYGBH010000324.1:0-5166 GCA_964348055.1 uncultured Pirellulales bacterium | reverse complement strand
GAGCTTCTTGAGGATGCAGATATGCTCCAACGGCTTGGAAAAGCCGGGCGCGAGCGTGTTCTCAAGAATTTTTGCATTTCACAAAACGCAGCAAAGTTAAGAGAGCTAATAGAAGAAAGTTAAAAATGCCTAAAGTGAGCTAAAGTTAAAAAAACAAATAACTTTAGGCACTTTTTAAAAACTGATGCACATTCTGTACATTCATCAACATTTTGCCACGCCTGCAGGCAGTACCGGCACTCGGTCGTATGAATTCGCCCGCCGATGGTTAAAGGCCGGGCACACGGTTACCTTGATAACCGGCTATTATGATATCGGCGGTCTGGAATTGGCTGGAACGCTCTATCGGAAGCAGAATGTAGAGGGGATAAATGTGGTCGTTGTCGGGACCAAATACAGCAATAAGCAATCATACCTGCGGAGAATAATGGCATTTCTGTCATTTTGCATTTTCAGTATTTATGCCGGCCTGAGGGCTAAAAAGATAGACGTTGTATATGCATCCAGCACGCCATTGACGGTTGGAATCCCCGCTATGGTCATAAAATGGGTCAAACGTATACCTTTTGTTTTTGAAGTGCGTGACCAGTGGCCTGAAATACCAATCGAGCTAAGTATCATAACCAACAGGTTTCTTATCAGGATACTTTTGTGGCTCGAGAAAACCATCTACAGGAATTGTTCTTCCATAGTTGCTCTGTCGCCGGGCCAGGCTGATGGTGTAAAGATAGTGTTAACTGAAAGAAAAACAATTACAGTAATACCCAACAGTTGTGACATTGACGTATTTAAGCCTAACATCGATGGCTCGGCTGCCCGGCAGAGAAGAGGCTGGCAGGATAAACTTGTGCTTCTCCACACAGGCGCGATGGGCAGGGTCAATGGCCTGGCTTTTGTCATCGACGCCGCCGAAAGGCTCAAAGACCACAGCGATATTGTGTTTGTGTTGATAGGTGACGGGAATCAAAAGCCGTTGCTGGAAAGCAAAGCTCAAAAACTCGGCCTGAAAAACGTGGAAATCTTGCCTTCTGTGTCCAAACAGCAGCTTCCGGAGATTCTTGCAGCGGCAGATGTAGCCTTGGTTATAATCGCCGAGTACCCAATTGTTGAGCACAACTGCGCCAACAAGTTTTTTGACGGCCTCAGTGCAGGCAAACCGGTGCTTTTGAATTATTCCGGCTGGCAAAGAGAAATCCTGGAAGACAATAAAGCCGGCTTTGGCTGTGAATTGTGCAACCTTGACCAGTTTGTCGAAAAGGTGCTGTATCTTAAATCACACAAACGGCAGAGGCAGAAGATGGGAGCAAACGGCCGGCAGATTGCCATTAACAAATTTAACAGAGATGAATTGGCGAAACAGGCTCTGGAGCTAATTTCTTCGGTGACAAGATATGCGTGAAACGCAAAGCCAGGTTGAATTTAAAGACCTCCAGATTGCTCATGCCGGGCAGGTCGCCGCGTTACATATTCAATGTATAAGTAGCGGCTTTATCAGCTCGCTTGGCATTGATTTTGTGACTTCTTTATATGAAGCCGTCGTTCAAAGCAAATCGAGTTTCGGCGTTGTCGCGGTGAGAAACGCCAAAGTGCTCGGATTTGCAGCGTTTACCACGAATCTCAATAAACTTTACAAATCAGCCGTTTGGAGAAAGGGGCTGATATTCGCATTACTACTGGCAGGTAATGTGCGGTCCCGCGGGCGAGTTAAAAAAATGTTTGAGACTCTGTTTTACCCTGCCAGAACAAAAAAAATGAATCTGCCTCCGGCCGAATTGCTTTCAATTGCTGTTGCTCCCGAAGAACGGGAAAAGGGGCTGGCCGGCCAGTTAATTGAGGAGGGCTTCCGGCATTGCCGGAAAACAGGTGTAGATAAAATCAAGGTTCTCGTCGGAGCAGACAATAAGCCGGGAAATAAGCTGTATCTCAAGTTTGGATTTGAGCTTGCCGGGCAGATTGTAAATCACGGTGTACTCAGTAATATTTATGTTACGCAAACCAATTCAGTTTGACGCCGCATCTAATTGGTGCGGGGCTCGTTTCGGATTGCTCCGCGGAGGCCTTCCATCTTCAAATAGCCCTTCTTCCAGACTACGATTCCTGAGACAACGAATACGACTATGTAAACAATCAGGGCATATCTGGTTCTTATCTGGCTCATGGCAAGGCCAATCAGTGCGTACATGCCGGCTAAGCCGTAGCAGATGGCGACAGTTTTTTTCAACGGTATTCCTCTGTCAATCATCTGGTCATATATATGTCCGCGGTCGGAAACGAACAATGGGCGCTTATTAATGAACCTTCTGGCAAGGGCGACAGCAGTATCGAGGATCGGCAGGCCGAAAACCACGACCGAGGCCATCCACCATCTGGGAATCTTTTCGGCGAATAAAATCATAAGAGCTGCTACTTCAAATCCGAGCAGCATGCTCCCGGCGTCGCCCATGAATATTTTGGCTGGATGGCGGTTAAAAGGTAAAAAGCCGCATACTCCGCCGAGCAGTGCCAGGCATATTATTACCCGCACCGGGTCGCCGCCGATTTCACTGAAGCCCCAGGTTCCCAGATGAATCGCTAACAATAACATAGCCCCTGTGATTATTACAGTAACACCTGCGCAAAGACCATCCAATCCGTCCAGCAGGTTAAGTGAGTTCGTTGCGCCCAATACAAAAATAATTACAATGGGAATCCCCAAAATAACTTCAATATTTTCCGGAATTCTTACTCCGGTCAGAGAGTAATACAATGCCGGTTTTATGCCGACCAAAACCAAGACGACGGCGGTCACGATTTGACCTAATATTTTCTGTCTGGGTTTTATGTCGAAAATGTCATCCACCAGCCCGATAAGACATGCTATCGCTCCACCGGCCAGCACTGCAACAAGCCAGCGGAATGCCAGGGGGAAATGTTCCTGGTCGCGGAGGCAGTAAACACCTGTAAGTATGCCGACAGTCAGCCCGGCGAGCATACCAACGCCGCCAAGATAGGCGACGGTTCCTTTGTGGGTTTTTACCAGATTGTCGGGTCTATCGACGATTCCAAACTTCAGTGCAATCTTCTTACACAGCGAAGTGGCAAGCAAGGCCGAGATGAATGAGAACACCAGCACAGGCCAGAATTGTAATACCCAGCCTATGGGTCTTTCAGGCCCTAAGAAATTATCCAGCATACTTTTTTATCCTCTGCGTAAAAAATACTTGAGCTGAAGGACTGATTACCGAATTTTATATAATCTACCAGATAGACACGGTGTTGTCCAAGTCGTCACCGCAGCGTTGACACTGAGGTCTCATCCGAGTAAACTAACTTTCCGCTCTTAAAGTCGGCTTATAGCCCGGCATCCTTTAATACTTTAGTGGGGTTGTATGAGCGTTTACGATATTTGTAAGCGTGGTCTTGATATTTTCATTTCTCTGTCGGCGATGATTATTCTGTCTCCGCTTTTGATTGCAATAGTGATAGCTGTAAGGCTCAGCAGCAAAGGGCCGGCCATCTTCAAACAACAAAGGGTGGGCAAGAACGGTGAGCCGTTTGTCTTTTATAAATTCCGAACGATGAAGGTCGATGTTGACCCATTCGGGCCGAGTCCGAAATCCGGCAAAGACCCTCGGCTGACAAGATCTGGAAGGTTTCTGCGGGAATATTCACTTGACGAACTGCCACAATTGTTTAATATATTAAAAGGAGATATGAGTATTGTTGGGCCTCGGCCGCTGTATCTTTCGCAAATGTCCGAGTGGAGCGAGCGGCAAAAAAAGCGGCTGCTTGTCAAGCCGGGCCTGACAGGTCTGGCGCAAATATCAGGGCGAGGAGGGCTAACTCGCGAAGAAAAACTTGAACTCGATGTTAAATATGTGGAAATTACAAGCCTATTGACCGATATAAAAATAATATTGGCCACTATTGCCCATGTGTTTAGACGAAAAAGTATCTACGAAAAAAGATACTCACAAACCGAATATACCCGAGGCCAAGGCAAAAGACCGAAGACACAAGACCCAGGACATAAGATTCAGGACTGAGGGCCGGAAAACTCTGGTCTGGGACTTTGTGCCTTAGATGAGCAAAAAGTGATTGGAGTAAATTTGATGGGAACAAAAACAACCATTAATCGCAAATATCTGACGAAAATAGAGCAGTTGGAACAATTGAGCGAGCAGGAACGAGTCGAGTTGAAAAAGGTCACCGACAAGTTTGCTTTTCGCGGCAACGACTATTACCTGTCGCTTATTGACTGGGACGACCCTGACGACCCCATAAGGAAAATCATAATTCCTCATTTACAGGAGCTCGAGGAATGGGGCCGGCTTGACCCTTCGGATGAAAAAACCTACACGATTATGCCCGGGCTTGAGCACAAGTATAATTCCACAGCCGTGTTTTTGGTGAGTAATGTTTGTGATGGAATATGCCGGTTTTGCTTCCGTAAGCGTGTTTTCATAGACCCCCAGAGCGCATATCTGCGGGACCTGCCGGCTGCGCTGGAGTACGTCAAGCAACATCGCGAGGTAACCAATGTGCTGCTGACCGGCGGGGACCCGCTGGTGCTGACGACATCAAAACTTGAAAATATTGTCAGCCAGCTAAGCCAAATCGAACATGTGCGGATAATTCGTATTGGGACAAAGATACCGGCGTTCAATCCCTATCGCATTATTGACGACCCGGCCTTGCTTGAGATGATAGAGACCTACTGCGCCGAGCGAAGGAGGATATACGTGATGACTCACTTTGTTCACCCGAAGGAATTGACGGACGTGGCGGTTAAGGCGGTTGGCCTGCTGCAGAGAGCCGGTGCAATGTTAGCGAACCAAACGCCCCTCATAAGAGGGCTAAATGACGACCCCGAGGTTATGGCAGAGCTGCTCAGGCAACTGTCGTTTATTGGTGCGGTTCCGTACTATATTTTCCAGTGTCGTCCGGCACTGGGAAATAAGGCTTATACCGTGCCGGTTGAGCGAGGCTATGAGATCATAGAGCAGGCAAAATCACGGGTTTCCGGACTGGCGAAGCGGGCTCGGTATGCAATGTCACATTCGACTGGAAAAGTGGAAATCATCGGCAAAACGAAAGATGTGGTCTACTTTAGATATCATCGGGCGGCTGACGACCGGGACAGCGGACGTTGCTTGGCCTTCAAGAGCAATCCGGACGCTTACTGGC
>CAYGBH010000323.1:0-5176 GCA_964348055.1 uncultured Pirellulales bacterium | reverse complement strand
GTTATTGATGGCCATATTGATGCCGGCGCTCCAGCGGGTAAAGCATCAGGCAAGGACTGTGGCCTGTCAGGCCTTGCTGAAACAATGGGGTGTTATCTGGTCGATGTATTGCGATGATAACAACGGCAATTTCAGCAAAGGTCTTGTCGTTGGCTCTGGGTGGCATCGTGGAGAGTGGATAATTTGCCTGCGCTCTCTGTACCAGACAAAGACAGATATTCTCCGGTGCCCATCGGCCACTAAACGGGACCCCCGAGAAACTCAGTATGGTGGCACCTTCTACACCTATTATATGCCGTTAGGGGGAAGCGGCAGTGTGGGGGGTGGTGAGGAACCCAGTTATGGGGGAAACAACTGGATTTATGACCCGCCGGCGGGCACAAGCGCGATTCAGAACCGACCGGCTGCATGGAACTGGAGGACCAAAAATGTCAAAGGTGCAGCCCGCATACCAGTCTTCGCAGATACAATGTGGAGAGGAGGCGGGCCTTGCTATCGTATTAATGAGACTGGTCCGCTCGACCCTAAATTTGTCCGCATAATGCCACCCGAATACGACGGTCAATGGCTCGGCTACAATAGGGAAATAATGCACTTTGCCATCGACCGACACAATGCGTTCGTAAATCACCTTTTCATGGATTGGTCCGTCAGAAGAGTTGGTATTAAGGAGTTGTGGAAGCTCAAGTGGCATCGCCGGTTCAACGTAAACGGCCCCTGGACCAAAGCTGGCGGTGTTCAGCTCAGCGATTGGCCCCATTGGATGAGAAAGTTTAAAGAGCACTAAGAAAACCACCGCTACATAAAAACTCAACACCAAGAAAGCTGATAGAAAACAGCTTCCGGCGAGGCTGCAGTTCACCAGCTTTATGATAGGACAACCATATTTTAGTGCCGACGCCCTTAAGGTCTTTTCGGCAGGAAACAAATGTGGCAACAGGAACAAAAGTCTCTACCCCGTTAGAAATTATCATCCCTGACCGCGAAAGCGGAAGAATTCTAACGGGCTTTACATTAATAGAACTTCTGGTGGTGATTGGTATCATCGCATTGTTGATGGCGATATTGATGCCGGCACTGCAGCGGGTGAGGAAACAGGCGAAGTCTGTCGCCTGTGAGTCCAATCTTAAGCAGATGGGTCTTGTATTCACCATGTACGCTGAGGACAACAACGGTTATCTACATAGAGAGGCTGGGCCCGACCCTTGCCATTGTTGGGTGCCTGCAATGCGACCGTATTACAGCCGTATGCCCGAAATCCGAGTTTGCCCCACAACCAAGACCTTCCACAGCGATGGTGTAACAGGATCGTTTGTCGGCTGGGGCGTGTATGGGGAAGGAGTTCTTACGGTTGTCCCAGGTTATGCAACAAGAGGAGACCATGGAAGTTTTGGGATGAATTCCTGGACTGCTAATGATACAGGAGACATACATACGGGGAGAAATTGGAGGACTCTGAACATCAAAGGTGGCAACATCGTCCCGGTGTTTATTGATTGTCAGCACCCCACTGGCCTCCCGGAAGTCACCGACGAGCCGCCAGAATTTGACGGTCAATACCCTGGGCGGTGGCACGGCAACGCCATACGGAGCTTCTGCATGAACCGACATAATGGCTTTGTGAACGGTGTCTTCATGGATTGGTCCGTCAGAAGAGTTGGTCTTAAGGAGTTGTGGAAGCTCAAGTGGCATCGCCGGTTCAACGTAAACGGCCCCTGGACCAAAGCTGGCGGTGTTCAGCTCAGCGATTGGCCCCAGTGGATGAGAAAATTTAAAGAGCACTAAGAAAATCACCGCTACACAAAAAAACTCAACTCCAAGAAAGCTGATAGAAAACAGCTTCCGGCGAGGCTGCAGTTCACCAGCTTTACAGTAAGAGAACCATATTTTAGTACTCCACATTAACAATTTTGGTCTTGCAAGAAAATCAGATTCAAGGTATAATAAATTGAAGCAAAGTGACATTAGTAAAACAACCCAGGGATACAAAATTAATAGAATACAAAAACGCTTTTGCGTGTCCTGCAAATTCTGACAGTAAATATTATGTGAAAGGAGTTCCATTTAGGCTAATCTTTTTCCCGGAATTCCGTGAGATATCTTTTGCCGGAAAGGATAAATGGCAATGAGAAACAGAGCCTTCACACTCATCGAGCTGTTGGTAGTAATTGCAATCGTAGCAGTGCTGATGGCAATTTTATTGCCATCTTTGAACATGGCCAGGGACCAGGCCAAGCGGATGCACTGCGTTAGCAATGTAAAGAACCTGACATTAGCGTGGATGCTGTACAAAGATGATAACGATGGAAAACTGGTTGGGGGCTTTCCCAACCGAACAAGCGACGCATGGATGAGAGGTCCAATGGGCAATGACCCCGACCCCATTGAGCAAAAGAAGGAAGGTTTAAGACAGGGTAAGCTCTTCCCTTATGTCAAGAACGTAAATGTATATCAGTGCCCTTCTGACCAAAGGCAAATGCGGCCGCCTCAGTACGCCTTTGGCAGCTTCTCTATTTCCGGCCCAATGAATGGCGAAGAAAAAGAGTGGAGCAACAGGCATCTTGTTCTATATACCGAAATAGAACATCCCGCCACAAAATATGTCTTTGTAGAGGAATGCGATCCCAGAGGATGGAATAAGGGTTCCTGGGTGATGGATCGCGAAGGAGACCATTGGATCGACCCTCTGGCAATCTGGCACAGCAAGAATAGAAGCACACTGGGCTGGGCCGACGGCCATGTGGACATGCACCAATGGGTCAATGAGAGCACCATTGATATGGCCAGGCGTGCCGCCTGGGGCGATACGAGTGTATTCAATGATATGAGGCCTCCGGCCGACGAACGCGACGACCTGAGATTTATGCACAAAGGATACGCCATATTGCCTCGACCACGAAGGTAGTCGAAAACCACTCTTGCTGGAAGCTAACGATGTTCAATTTTTTTGAGCAGCCCTATACGCTGATCGGTGCAGCAGTCCTCGTTTTGTTCGCAATGCTGACGTTCCGCAGCGTTCTCCCGGAAAAACGCCGCTGGTGGCAATTGCTGGTACCGGCCCTTGTCGTAGCAGCCGCCTTTGGCCTGGATTTGGCCGTCCGGACAGACCTGGAGAAAATCAACGCAGTAATCAAAACAGGCATAAAAGCCGTCGAAGAAGAAAATCTTGTTGCAATCGAGGCAATTATTGCCGAGGACTACCACGATTCATATCATAATACCAAACGAGACTTGATGCGTCACTGCCGGACCCGGCTGTCAGAGCCTCTGGTTGAGAAAAACAAAAAAAGGGCCTGCCTGGTGCAATTATCACCGCCGAACGCCACAGCGACTCTGTTTGCCACCATCTTCTTCGAAAAAGACAGTTACATATCTGTTAACTACAAAGCCTGGCTGATGGTAGAAGTTCGGCTCGACTTCCAGGAACAACCCGACAAGACCTGGCTCATCAACCGCATCGAAATCCTCGAACTCGACCGACAGCCGACCAACTGGAGCCAAATCAGATAAGCAAAGCACACAAAAACAAAAGTCCAACTCCGGCTAGTTTCCCATAAGATAGCACTCTGTTAAGATTAAAATGGTAGATGTTAATATGTCTATCAACAATCATCAATTAACGTGTCACTCAGCAGTTTGCTGTTTTGAAAATATTTTATCGACCGGTATGCCCTAGTTTGGTATACTCCCCTCGCAAGCATGAGACGGGTGACCTGGCGAATACTAACCGATTAGAAAGGAACAACGCATGGATTACAGAAAAATCGTACCGTGCCTGGACGTAAAAGACGGCCGATTGGTTAAAGGCATCAACTTTGTTAAATTGAAAGATGTGGGCGACCCTGCAGAGAATGCCGCTGTTTACAGCCGGGCAGGAGCAGACGAATTGGTGTTTCTGGACATTACAGCGACCCTTGAAAAGAGAAAGACGCTCCTTGAGGCGGTAAAGAGAACCGTCGAAAGAATTTCAGTGCCGTTAACCGTCGGCGGTGGAATCGGCAGCTGTCAGGCGATTGAGGAATTGCTCGAACTCGGCGCATCGAAAGTATCGGTCAATACCGCTGCCGTGCGTAATCCGGATTTTGTTAAAGAGGCAGCAAATGAATTCGGTAGTGAGAAAATTACTGTGGCAATAGATACTTACACCAATTCGCAATTGCCATCCGGCTTTGAGGTCATAGTTACCGGCGGCACCATCGGCACCGGGACCGACGCCGTAGAGTGGGCCAAAAAGGTTGAGAGTCTGGGCGCCGGCGCAATACTGCCAACAAGCATGGACACTGATGGCACTCAAGCCGGATACGACATCCCGATGACCAGAGCAATCGCTGACGCAGTGAAACTGCCCATAATCGCATCCGGCGGAGCCGGAACCCTCCAACACTTGTACGAGGCCATTGTTGAGGGACATGCAGACGCCGTTCTTGTGGCCTCAATAGCTCACTTCGGCACGTTCACTATAAAGCAAATGAAAGAGTACTTAGCCGAACGCGGGATACCGGTAAACCTTTAAATTACCTACTTATATTTTTGCCCGCATGCTCTGGAGTCCGGAGCCTACCCCATCTCTTGAATCTTATTTTGGACAAATCTCGAAAGTCGCTACCTAAATTGGTCGATAGGAGGAGGGTGCGGATTCTATCGTTTTGCTAACGGAAAATAGTTAATGATGTTTAGGAAATTGAAAAGAAACAGAATGTCCTTGAAGCCTAAGCTCTTCACTATTCACTGGTATCCGAGCAACAAAAGCTGCGTGAACCCAGGCAGCCGAAGGGTCAAACCTCAACACATGCCGCCGTTAATGGTCCGCAAGGCTGAATGGCGCCGCTAAAACCCTTAGTCATCGGCACGCAATTTTCTCATTGTGAGCAGCACATCGCTAAAAGTTCCCTCCGGGCGGAACGCGACAACCTCGAAATAATCAATACTTGTCCTTGAGCAAAGCGAAGGAGTAAATACTCAATCAAAGGGGCCTATACCGAGTAATTCGGTATAGGCCCCGAATTGCCTGCACTTGCGTAACCACACCTGTGCCTGTGTAACCTGACAGGTGCAGGCAGGTACAAGTGATGCAAATCTATCCCAATGCATCAAGCTCAAGCCGCTGAACCGGCAATGTCGTTTAGTCAATCTTAGAAATCAAGATAGCATCCATCAACGCACCGTCCTCCCTGTA
>CAYGBH010000322.1:0-5195 GCA_964348055.1 uncultured Pirellulales bacterium | reverse complement strand
CTTTCTGAAGGCTGGGCATAGTTATATTTGTTCTGACCGACATCGAAAGAATGGTGCCCTGCTCTTTACGGTCTTCCGGCACTAGGCCTATTCCCGATTTTACCGCATCCCGGGGTGACTTGATTTTTAAACTGCGACCGCTTAATGTAATTCTACCGGCGTCCTTTGAATCGGCAGCGAAAATAGCTCTTACCGTTTCCGTTCTGCCGCTTCCCACCAATCCGGCAATCCCCAGTACTTCTCCCGCTCTAACCGAAAAGGAAACGTTTTTAACTTTCCTACCTCGGTTGAGACCTTCAACTCTGAAAATTTCCTTGCCGATTCTGCTTTCACGCTTCGGGAACAAAGCGGTCAATTTCCGGCCAATCATCATACTAATAACGTCATCTGTGGTTACATCAGTCGGCGCAACCGTGCCGGTAATGGTTCCGTCCTTGATGACGGTTATCATATCAGCCACCTTGAAAATCTCGTCTAAACGATGGGAGATATAAATTACACTGACATCTTGTTGCTTAAGCCTTCTTAAAATCTCAAACAAACGCTCTGTTTCCCGAAGCGCCAGTACCGCCGTAGGTTCATCCAATATAAGAATCCTGGCCTTCTCCGATAATGCCTTGGTGATTTCGACTACCTGTTGATAGGCGACGCTTAAATCTCTTACGATACTGCGGGGATTTATATCGAAACCAATGCTTTCTACGAGCTCGCCGGCGCTTTTATAAAGTTTCGACCAGTTTATTATCCCTTTTCTGCTGCTCAAATGGTCTAAATAAATATTCTCAGCTACGGTCAAATCTGGCGCCAGTGCAAATTCTTGATAAATGATGGCTATACCCAGTTTCCTGCCCATATAAGGGCTGCTTATATTCACCGGTTTACCATCAATTCTAACTTCGCCTTTGTCCTTCTGATAAGCACCGGAAAGAATCTTCATCAGTGTGGATTTTCCCGCCCCATTTTCACCGACCAGTGCATGGATTTCGCCGGGTTTTACCCTGAAGCAAACTTCACTTAGTGCGTGCACTCCCCCGAATGACTTGTTGATGTCGGTCATTTCAATCCTGTAGGTTTTGGACACAAACAATCCCCCTAATTAATCAACGCAGACTTTTTTTCTTAACCGGTCGATTTTTGGTGTTTAGAAAACAGCATTAGGGTCGTAATATTTGTCCACATTTTCCTTTGTGATACAAACCGCAGGAGTATATGAGACCTTTGGGAAATCTGTTTCACCGGCCAAAACTCTGAGCCCAATTTCAATCGATGTCTCGGCAATCAGGATGGGATTGTTCATGCCGGTGGCGCCATATTTGCCTTCTTTAATCAGTTTAAGGGCCTCTTTCTGGCCATCGGCACAGGCTAAAACCAGAATATCATCTTCCTTGCCAGCTTCCTTGATAGCTTCCATTGCCCCCAAAGCCATACTATCGTTTTCCGCTAACATCACATTGATATCAGGATGAGCGACTATTATATCTTCCATTGCTTTAAGACCACCTTCGTGGAACCAGTCTCCCCAGCCCTGGGCCACAATCTCAAAGGAAGCTTGACCGGTTGAGCGAAGCTGCTGCTCAATGATACCCCGGAAAGCCCCCTGGCGGCGCTCCTTGCCCACCGGATTACCTGGAACGCCGCTGATAAGGGCCATTTTGATAAACTTGCCCCTCATCTGCTTGACCAACCATTCACCAATCAGTTCACCATTGGCCATATTGTTTGACTGAACCGTGGTGATGAAATCTGCCGCGGGGTCGATAGAACTGTCCATAATAATGATCGGCACGCCCGCTTGGGTGGCTGCCTTTGTTGCCGGTATAGAGCCCTGCGGGTCCTTCGGATTGAAAATCAAGAGGTCGATTCCCTGAGCGAGCAGGTCTTCTACGTTCGCGAGCTGCGTGACCAAGTTATCCTGTGCTTCCGTGTAAGCAAACTGTATTCCCAATTCCTCGGCTTTTTTCTTTGCGGCATTGAGCTGGGCGGCAAAGTACGGAGCTGCTAATGTGTACATAGATACGCCAATCTTTATATCCTTCAAATCTTTTTTCTGGACCACAGCATCACTTGTTGAAGGTTGCTCCTCGGCTGATTTTTTGCGGCAACCACCTGTTAAGCTTGCCCCTAAGCCGGCCACCAACACAAGTAAAGCGAGCGATTTTATAGTTTCCTGTCGAGTAGACATAATATGGTTCTTTCATTTAGGTTTAATTTGTTTTCTCTGTTTCTCTTTCCTTTCGGTTCAAAGAGTGCCACGATATTTAACCTTGTGAGGAACTGGGTTCCCATTTTGCAGTACGTCGCAAAATGGGACCCACTTCAATGCCCCTCACAGAATCGGACTTGAAGATTTCACAGCCTCCCGGGCGCGCATGGCACACGCGACCATGCTGTTCGCCGTCGTGTATGTTTTCTCCCATCTTATTTTGTACAAGCCTTTGCTGTCTAATCGAGAGTCTTGATACTTATGTTACGGAATTCGAGATAGTCCCCGTGCCCGGCAAAGCCGATGTGGCCCTTTTTGCGTTTGAGGCCCGGGTGGTCTCTTCCATCCATCGTCGCTGGTGTGCTGGCCTCGTCGAGGTCGGCGTCGACAATGGTGGTGCCGTTGAGTATGACCCTGATGCGCCGGCCCTTGGCGATGACCTTTTGCGAATTCCATTGGCCGACGGGCTTAAGGTAACCCTGCTTAGCTGGAACGACCCCGTAAATGGACCCGTGAAACTGATACGGCTTGAGAGTTTTATATTTGGCGGCAGTGTTGTCAAGAATTTGAAGCTCCATGCCGTCATACGCTGGATTACCCGTTAAAGGCGCACGAATCGCAAGGCCGTTGTTGGCTCCGGGCGTGAGTTTGAATTCAAAGCGAAAGATAAAATCGCCATATTCACCCACTGTAAAGAGGTTCCCGCCGCCAAGCTTTGGGTCGAGAACGATCCTGCCGTCTCTGGCCACGTAGCCTTTGGTGTCGCCGGTCCAGCCGGTCAGGTCCTTGCCGTTGAACAAAGAAACGAAGCCTTTTTTATCTCCATTGAGCTTCTTTATCCAGATATTGCGGAACTGAATCAAGCTTGAGGCCGGTCTGAACTCGCCGGTTTTCTCGTTATAGCCGCCGTGATGCTGCAAGGCAATCGGCCCGCTTTCCGGAACGCCGGGAAGCCTGGTATTATCGATCACGGTTTTGCCGTTAAGTACGATGGTCAGCCGATCGCCTTTCATCGTGATGTCGAATGCGTTCCACTGGCCGACGGGTTTGTCCGCCCGCATTTTTGGCACAGCCCCGGCCCTTACTTCCGGCGGCATCGATTTGTCACGTCGATAGCCCCAAAGCTCACCGGAACCTATCGGCCAGCACCAGATATTTATCTGCGCCTTGCTCGAACCACGCAGAAAGATGCCCGAGTCGGCGTTGTTTTGCAGCACCTTTATGACCTGGCCGTTTTCGTCGGTTTTCTCTGAGCCGTCCGGCAGAACCGTCGGCATCGCATATAAACCCGTTGTGCGTTTGAAGCGCCACTCGATATGAAGGGTAAAATCTTCAAACGACTCTTTTGTCCAGAGGTTCTTGTCGCCTTTGGCCTCGGACTGAGCGTCATAATCGATCACGCCGTCAATTACTTTCCAATGCCCATTGTCTCCGGCTGGCACCTTCCAGCCGGTCAAGTTCCTGCCGTTGAACAGCGCGACGAATCCTTTTGGCGGCCGGTTTGGTCTTATTCGTCTCGCACTTGTCCGTCTTGCTGTATATCCGAGGCTTGTTAAAACAGCTACCAACAAAGCGACAACGAACAGACTTAGGTTGTTTGTGAGTTTCTTCATTTTTTTCTCCTTTTCTTGTCTTCTTATTCTTTGTTCGTTGGTTTCTTGAAAGAGTGCTACCTTCCATCCATCACTGCAGCTGGCGCCTGCCTAAACGCCGCCACTGGTCATAGCAGCTTTAGCCCCGCTGGGCAAATTGAGAACAGCGATATTATGCGAAAGGGTGAAAGAGGGGACTCGAACCCCCGACCCCCAGATCCACAATCTGGTGCTCTAACCAACTGAGCTACTTTCACCACAATTTTTATCCCCGCCGGTTGTAAATATTATCAGGCCTGCTGGTTTGTGTCAATGCTCGTTTTTGCCTGTTTTCTCCCGCAGAAATTCTCAAAATAAATCATCCGTAGTAGTGGCCCTGCTATTTCGAAGGGCCGAAGCGCAGCGAAAGACTCAGGATGCATCTTGGCTGTTGATTAGGGGATTTGTGAATTGTCTACTCACTTACAGTTACCGCTCCCTTAAGGTCGCGGTTCTTTGGTTTACTCACAATTCACATCGCTTTCTTACGAGTATCGAGGCCCCCGTCTACAGTCAATTAAAATGGGCTTCAGTCTCTGCGAAACTGAAGCCCACTTTCCGGTTAACCGCTGTCCGCCAAAAGCGATTCGGCGGCTCTCCCTAATAATCAATAGTCAATCATACATAGTCAATTATAAATTGTCAATAGTAAATTACTTAACTGCTGCTTGTGCTGCCGCTAATCTTGCAATCGGCACCCGATACGGAGAACAACTGACATAGTTCATTTTCACCTTGTGGCAGAACTCGACGGATTTAGGGTCGCCGCCATGCTCGCCGCAAATACCGACTTTCAAGTCGGGACGGCTTCTCCTTCCCCGCTGGATGCCCATCTCGACCAGTTGCCCCACGCCTTCCTGGTCAAGCGTCTGGAACGGCTCCGAAGGAAGAATCCTCTTCGAAAGGTAATCAGGCAGGAATTTTCCGGCGTCGTCACGGCTGTATCCGAAGGTCATTTGCGTCAGGTCGTTTGTCCCAAAGGAGAAGAATTCCGCAACCTCGGCTATCTTATCTGCGGTAATGGCCGCTCTCGGAATTTCAATCATTGTCCCAACAAGATATTTGACGCGCACGCCAGCTTTCTTCAGCACGGCTTCGGCGATATCGACCGCCAGTTTTCGCTGGTTCTCCAGTTCCGCCTTAGTTCCTATAAGCGGAATCATGATTTCGGGATAGACCTTCACGCCCTGCTTTGCCACACTGCAGGCCGCTTCCATAATGGCCTGTACCTGCGTAGCGGTAATTTCCGGGTATGTAATACCCAGACGGCAGCCACGGTGACCTAACATGGGGTTCAGCTCGTGGAGAGACTGGACTTTAGCCTTGATTGCATCTACGGAAACTCCCATCTGCTTGGCCAT
>CAYGBH010000321.1:0-5197 GCA_964348055.1 uncultured Pirellulales bacterium | reverse complement strand
CACAGGGAGAAATTGATTACTTTTTTGCGGCTTTCGGTACGTGCGGGACCATAACAGGAGTCGGCAGATATTTAAAAGAAAAAAAATCCTCAGTAAAAATAATAGGTGTCGAGCCGGCAATAACAGAACATAACCTGCCAGGTATGAAAAGGATATCTGGCCTTGAAGAAGACTTAGTTCCCAAAATCCTAGATAGGGCAATAATAGATGAAACTGTTGCAGTTGAAGATAAAGATGCGTACAAAACAGGAATACAACTGGCACGAGAAGAAGGTATTCTCGTAGGCCCTACAACAGGCGCGATATTATATGCATCACTTGAATATGCAAAGAAAGGTAAAGGGTTGTCTGTTTGCATTTCACCGGACGATGCTTTCAAGTATATTAGTTTTTACCAACCATATGTGAAAGAAGATGGAAAGCCTTAATGGTACGTCAGAACTATAATATTAAGTTACTGCCGTCGAGTTTTTCGTCTTGGACGCTGAACAAAGTAAGTTTGAAGCAAAAATCGAGAAACACGGATTGACATGCCAGCAACAATCGTCCGATGTCTACTTGGCCTAGAACCAATTCGTCTGCGACATTTGTGCCAGAAGCACCTCGGGCTCCCATAGTAAACAACCTATGTTCGAAGACGAAGTAGAATTAAAGAAAACGGTAGACCGAGTCGTGGCGAACATAATTTACGCGAACCTAGCGGAAAAGAAATTTTATTTTGACGACCGTATTGGTCAAGAGTATTGGAATCTGTGTACTCTCAATGCGCTCGACAAAGAATTTGTCTCCATCGCTGTTCTTGGCTATCCCGAGCAGGTTGGAGTTTGGTCATACACTCTGTTGCGCCAATCACGCATCGATGAATCGAGTATGGAGCCCTACTTCTGTGAGTTTGGAAAGCATGACTTTGGGCTGGTTGCCATCAATCCTAATTTTTTCGGTCCGGATATTGAAGGAGATTCATTCTTTTATCAACTTGAGCGGATTGTCGCGGACATTACTCCAGAGAAAAAAGTTGGTTTCATCGGCTTCTCCATGGGCGGCAAGATTGTAGTTGAGTTCTTGGAGCAACATCCCGCTCTCTTAGCCGGCGTGGCTGGCTTGGTGCTGATTGACCCTACACTGCCCAATCGTTTGAAGATTGAAAATATTCGCAGGTTATTAGATAATAACACCCTACTCATCGCATCGGAAGGGGAAGTTACCAGTCCCGGTGAGATCGCTTCAACACTGCTAGAAATCCCCAAAATCTCTTTTCCCGGTATACATGGAGAAATGCCAAATAAGGCGCTCCGAGAGATCATCAAGTTCTATACAGAACGTGTGCCGTAGTTACAAAAAATTCTGTCTCTCCATTTTATTACCCAATGACCATCTCTGCCAAGGCTCTGCCAATTCCCAATCCGCGAAAGCTCGACCTGACGTAGAGTCTTTTCATCTCGCATATACTATCAATTAGTTTCATCAGCGCTACATATCTAGCCGCCTTATCTCCATACTTTGAAAGCAAAAGGCGACCATCCGATCCTGCAAAGCAACTTGGAAGATCAGAAAGCTGCTCCTGAAATGCTTCATACTCTCTCGCGAAAATCAAGTTTTACTCTTTAGCCACTGTACATACTCCTCCAGAAGAGCACGAATAAGTTCCAACCCACGCCCTTTCTCAGCTTGGATAATACTTAGCGTAGCTTAGCACCTTGCCTGATATCGACAAAAGCGCTGTCCCAGTCTTTCCAAACAGGTTCGAAACCCTGTGCTCTTATCATATCGGCTACTTGAGCCGGGCTTCGCATGTCGTCAATCTCAAATTGCCTGATTTCATTTGTTGGCCGTGAATACCCTCCCGGAGAAGTTCTACTGCCAGCGCTCATTTTTGTTATTCCTAGTTTTATCAGATGGTCACGTAGCTCGGCCCTCTCGCGAGTCGATAGTACCAATCCGACATCTGGAAAATATAGTCGTAGTGCTGTTACCATCTGCACAAGATTCTTGTCATCAAGTAAATGTTTGAATTGTAAAATTTCGACCTCATCGGCGGGCCTAAGTCTTGGGAAGGAAATGGATACGTGAGATTGCCAGTAGCGTTTCGTCAAGTAATGAACATGCTCGCCGAGAGCCAACGTCTCAATCCGCCAATTGGTAAGCCCCAATAGCAGCCCGACTCCAATTTCTCGCATACCAGCAGCAGCTATGTTTTCCGGACCATTTAATCTGCCGTCATAGTCTGATTTTGGTCCTCCAGAATGATAATGTTGATAAGCCTGACGGTTGTACGTTTCCTGATACAACGTAACACCCTCGATGCCTGCCTCAAACAGTTTTACATATTCGCTGACAGTCATCGGATATACTTCGATCGAGATAGAACTAAATTTGCACCTTAGTTTTCTTGCAAGTTCAGCGAGGTAATCGATGGTGATAAAGTCCCTGTCCTCGCTGCTGACCAGCAAAATGTCCCTGAAACCTAAAGAGGCGATGACGTCGGCTTCAGCAGTAGCCTTCTCAATGTTTAATCTCGTTCGCTCTGATTTATTGTCCTTGTTAAAGCCGCAATAACGGCAAGTATTTATGCAAAAATTAGACAGGTATAGTGGAGCATAAAGTCGAATAGTCCTGCCGAATCTTTGTTTGGTAAGCTGATGTGCCAACTGCGCCATATCTTCAAGATAATCTTCGGCGGCAGGTGAGACAAGTGCTGCGAGTTTCTCCATACTATAGGTACTGGCAGGATGACCGAGAGCTTTTTCAATATCGCTCGCCCTCATTTTCTTAAGACGATCTTGCCAAAGATTATCATTTCCGTCGAGGCCTTTCTCTGCGAGTATTTTTTTTATGCAAAGGCCCGTATATTTTTGTAGAGCAATCATTCTATTCGCTTCTTAAAAAACCTGTCAGTGGACTGGAAGCACTTGCCTTTTTGCTCACACCGGCTGGGCCGGATGTAAAAGCCAGTCTTCCCGCCTCAACAGCCAGCCGAAAGGCATTTGCCATCTGGCAGGGATTATCTGCTGTTGCGATGGCGGTGTTTACTAAGACCGCATCAGCACCTATCTCCATAGCCTCGGCTGCGTGAGAAGGCAGCCCTAATCCCGCGTCAATTACAACAGGCACATTACTTTGCTCAATGATAATCTCCAAAGCTGCACGGGTCTTGAGCCCCTGGTTGGAGCCAATAGGGCTTGCCAGTGGCATCACCGTGGCGGTACCGACATCTTCGAGTTTCTTGCTTAAAATTGGGTCTGCGTTGATATATGGCAAAATAACGAAATCTTCTTTCACCAGCATTTCGGCGGCCTTGAGGGTTTCTACCGGGTCAGGTAGTAAATAATATGGATCCGGTGTAACTTCCAGTTTCACCCAGTTAATCCCAGTTGCAACTCGGGCTAATTTTGATAAACGTACGGCTTCTTCAGCATTCCGGGCACCGGAAGTATTTGGAAGCAACAAATACTTATTACGGTCAATTGCGCTTAGCATATTATCATTTTCGTTTTCGATGTCTACTCTACGAAGTGCCACAGTGACAATTTCTGTACCAGACTTTTCGATAGCTTCAGCCATAATCTCACAAGATGCAAACTTACCAGTTCCAACAAGTAATCGGGAATTAAATTCTCGCCCAGCAATCACCAGTTTTTCCATTGCGATTAACCTCCCCCCACAAATCGCACTAATTCAATTCTTTGGCCATCACGCAGTTGTGTTTGAGAAAACTTTTTGGATTCAATTATCTGACCATCAATTTCAGCAACTACAGTTGCCGGTTTGATATTCAACTGCTCTAACAATTTTGCTACTGTTAAAGGTAATTGCCCATCTGGAAATTGTTTCTCAACACCATTTATTGTTAGTACTTCCATCTTCCCATTTCCTTAAAAATAAAAAAGCACTCCAGCAAAAGGAGTGCATTAACCAATCGTTGTCAGCCTCCCTTCGCAGGTATTAACCTGATCAGGTTCGCAGGGTCATCTGCCTGGGGCAGATTTCTCAGCTTTTTATCGGTTTTTTGTCCGACCAGCTCCCCTGGCTTATTAAAGTTCTTGAAGATATTATAATACAGAACATAAGATATAACAAGTATTTTTCCCACTGAAGAAAGGGTAAAGTGGAAATCCCGAAAAATAATAATTTGTTATTCAAAAAACATACAAGGATTAAGGACGTCAACGACCATCTGATGCTTGAATTAGACGATGTTCTGTCAACTTATTCCCTTGAGGTATTTCCAAAATGAAGTTTGAAAACTTGAGTTTTCGAGAAAGATTTGATATTCAAGTAGAAAAGAGGCTCAGTGGCGTAACTGGGCGGAGATATACAATGCTAAATGGCAAGTTCAGGATTCTTGCCGCTTGTAACGTAGCCTCAAACGCCGAAATGATGTTAGCATTCAATAACCGCATGAACAATATGAAGAAATCCCTTATACTGCTGTTCCTTTTCCTGCCTGCCAACCTCTTCGCCCGTGGCGTTCAAGAATTTGTCACTACCTCCTATAGTACCGGCGATTTCAAGCTGGTGTGGGAAGATTTCGTAGCGGATGTATATGTGAGTGAGGCGGAAACCTCGGCCGTACGCAATGCTGCTACCATTTTTACGGAAGATGTAGAACGGATTACGGGCCAGAAGCCTTCCCTTAGAAACTCGCTAACCGGGCTTTCAGCCCATGCTGTGATCGTGGGGACTCTGGATAAGAGTCGGGTGATCAAAGACCTCATGGCCGCCGGCAAAATCGACGTAAGTGAAGTCCAGGGGAAATGGGAGACCTTTCTCATTCAGGTGGTCCCGAATCCTGTGGTGGGAGTGGACAGAGCACTCGTGATCGCCGGAAGCGACAGAAGAGGCACTATATACGGGCTGTTCGACGTATCGGAAAATATGGGCGTCTCGCCCTGGTACTGGTTTGCGGATGTACACCCCGAGAAACAAACCGCCCTAGTGGTAAAAAACGTGACCTACCGGGAAGGGCCACCATCAGTCAAATACCGGGGCATCTTTATCAACGATGAGATGTGGGGAATCCGACCCTGGGCGCAGAAGACCTATGCCCCTGACGAAGGTCAGGGATTGGGACCGAAGACGTATCGGAGGATATACGAACTACTCCTGCGGCTCAAAGCCAATCACATCTGGCCGGCCATGCACCGGGGGACGATACCCTTTAACTACTATGATGATAACAAGGTCGTGGCCGATGAAT
>CAYGBH010000320.1:217-5211 GCA_964348055.1 uncultured Pirellulales bacterium | reverse complement strand
AATGAAATGGTTAAATTGTGCAAAAATCAGGTTGGTGTTAGTTGGATTTGCGGCCGCTATTGTGCTTGGCGGTGGAAACACGAAGGCAGATTTCACCTTCGGCACACCCACGAATATGGGGCCAACAGTCAACACTTCGTCTATAGACGCTGGCCCGAGCATTTCGGCCGACGGCCTGTCGCTCTACTTTAGCTCCGACCGAACCGGCGGGTATGGTGGTCAGGACTTATGGATCACGACCCGGGAAACGATAAACGACCCCTGGTCAGAGCCGGTGAATCTTGGGCCAACGGTCAACAGTTCGGCTTCAGAAGCTCACCCGGATATCTCAGCCAACGATCGGGAACTCTACTTTCGCTCCCCCAAGCCCGGTGGGTTCGGGGGTCACGACCTATGGGTAACGACACGAGTAACCGTCTCCGATCCTTGGGAACCACCCGTGAACCTTGGGTCACCTGTCAACACTTCGTTTCGCGACTCTATACCAAATATTTCCGCTGACGGCCTGTCGCTCTTTTTCGCGTCCAACCGGCCCGGTGGTTTTGGTGATGAGTACGACCTATGGGTCACGACCCGGGAAACGATAAACGACTCCTGGGGAGAGCCGGTGAATCTTGGACCAACGGTCAACAGTTCGTATTACGAGGAAGAGCCATGCATCTCTGCCGACGGCTTGACACTGTTCTTTTCCTCCGAGCGACCGCCCGGAGAATACCTTAGAGGCGATATATGGGTGGCGATGCGGCCAACGACGAATGATGAATGGGGTGAGCCCGTGAATCTTGGTCCAAATGTCAACACTTCGTATGTAGACACCGCGCCGGATATCTCAGCCGATGGTTCCATCCTCTATTTTCATTCAGACCGCCCTGGAGGATCTGGTAGCCGAGACCTCTGGCAGGTATCAATCGAGCTGGTCGTTGACCTCAACGGCGATGGAATCGTCGACTCTGCCGACGTGTGCATAATGGTTGACCACTGGGGGACAGATGAGCCATTATTTGATATTGGTCCGATGCCCTGGGGTGACGGCATAGTCGATGTCCAGGACCTGGTCGTCCTTGCTGAACATTTGCTGACATATCCTGGCGCTGTGGCGTACTGGAAGCTGGATGAGACAGAAGGCTTCATAGCCTACGACAGCGTCGGTGTCTACGACGGCGTTCTCAACGGTGACCCCACCTGGCAGCCTACTGGTGGTGCGGTAGATGGCGCGCTCGAATTTGACGGGATTGATGATTATGTTAGCGCTGATTTTGTGTTGAATCCTGACGAACGCGCGTTCAGTGTGTTTGCCTGGGTTAAGGGCAGTGCCCCGGGACAAGTGGTTATATCGCAAACAGGCGGTGTAGATTGGCTTTTGGCAGACCCATCACAAGGGAAACTTATGACCAGCTTATCGCGTCCGGCTGGAGGTCGGTTTCCACCACCATCACTGGTATCAGAATTCGTGATCACCGATGGCGACTGGCACCGCGTAGGTTTTGTGTGGGATGGTTCCGACAGAATCCTATATGCCGATGACGTGCAAGTATCCAGAGACACACAGCCTGGTTTAGGAAGTTCGGAAGGTGGCCTATACATCGGTGCCGGCAGCACCCTTAAACCCGGCGGTTTCTTCTCCGGCCTGATTGATGACGTTCGCATCTACGACCGGGCAGTGATCCCATAAACAAGACAATTGGTAGTTTTTCGCCCTAACGGGCAGAAAGGAAGGTTCAAAATGAAACGGTTAAATTGTGCAAAAATCAGGTTAATGTTAGTTGTATTTGTGACCGCTATTGTGATTAGCGGCGGTGGGAGCGCCCACGCAGATTTCACCTTTGGTGCCCCCACTAATCTCGGGCCAGCGGTCAACAGTTCAGCTCTCGACGCTTCGCCGAGCATGTCGGCCGATGGGCTGGAGCTCTACTTCGACTCCGAACGTCCGGGGGGATCAGGGAATGCCGACCTATGGGTAACAACACGACCAACCGTCTCCGACCCTTGGGGCGCCCCGGTGAATCTTGGGCCAACGGTCAACAGCTCTGATGACGACATTGGGCCGAGCATCTCGGCCGACGGCCTGACGCTCTTCTTTGCCTCCGACCGGCCCGGCGGGTCAGGTGCTTGGGACCTATGGGTCACGACGCGGCCTACGGTCTCCGACCCCTGGGGCACCCCGGTGAATCTCGGCTCAACTGTCAACAGTTCGGCTGAGGAGGTTTACCCGGCGATATCAGCCGATGGGCTACAGCTCTACTTTTCCGAATGGTATGTCTTTCGGCCCGGCGGGTACGGTGAATCTGACATGTGGGTGACAACGCGGGGCACGGCCTCTGACCCTTGGAGCACCCCGGTGAATCTTGGCCCAGAGGTCAACAGTTCGGCTCACGATGATTACCCATTCATTACGGCTGACGGCCTGGCGCTCTTCTTCAGCTCTGAGCGGCCTGGGGCCTACGGTAAAGCCGACATATTCGTGACAATGCGGGCAACGACGAACCACGACTGGGGACCACCGGTGAATCTCGGCGCGACTGTCAACACTTCGGCTGGAGACGGTACGCCAAGCATCTCGGCCGACGGTTCTACCCTGTACTTTGCCTCCAACCGCTCCGGCGCCGTCGGAGGATATGACCTGTGGCAGGTGTCAATCCTGCCGGTCGTTGACTTTAACGGGGACGGAATTGTGGAGACCAACGATCTGCTTACAATGATCGAGTATTGGGGTACAGGTGAGCCAGTGTGTGACATCGGGCCGATGCCCTGGGGTGACGGCATAGTAGACGTCCAGGACTTAGAGGTTCTGATGAGCTACTGGGGGCAGGAATTCGAATTTCTGCCCTTTGACCTTCTGGCATATTGGAAACTTGATGAGACTGAAGGTACAATCGCTTTTGATAGCACTGGTGAACATGACGGAACGCTTTATGGAGAGCCTCTATGGCAGCCTGAAGGCGGTATTGTCGATGGCGCGCTTGCCTTCGATGGGACCGATGATTATGTTAGCACCGATTTTGTGTTGAATCCAGCCGATGGCCCATTCAGCGTCTTTGCCTGGATTAAAGAAGGTGCACCAGGGCAGGTGATAATATCTCAAGCGGATCGTACTGTCTTCAATGTCGCTGTCCCGGGAACCACATGGCTTAGCACGGATCCAGCAGAGGGCAAATTGATGACGGAATTATTGACTCCTGGCCGAGGCGGCGTCCCAATAGTGTCGGAAACTGTAATCACCGATGGCAACTGGCACCGTATCGGCTTTGTATGGGACGGCTCGTACAGATACCTATACATTGATGGGGCAGAGGTTGCAAAAGATACAGAATCCTTCTCTGAATTGGAAAGTTCGCGTGGCGGTCTATATTTGGGTGCCGGAAAGAATCTTGAACCCAGCAGTTTCTTCTCCGGCCTGATTGATGACGTCCGCATCTACAACCGGGCGGTAACACCATAGTCACTATGCATTTGACATACTGAGAAATGATGAAGAGCTGGTAGTCAAAGGCACTATCAGCTCTTTTCTTTTTTTGTGTGGTATCGGGCACTGTTCATTGAATCCGTGCGCAAATTTCGACTGTTTTCTAAGGTGTTATTGTTAAAGAGCTTACGGAGGCAGAATTTTTTCAAATTTCGAGATAACGGGCTTTCGGGTTGTAGCAGAGTTGTAGGCGCAGACGAGTGAAAATGGGAGTGTTTGGGGGGTGTCTCTGCGCGGCGCGATGAGCTCAGATGGCTGGTGAAACTGATCTAAAAATTGTGGCAAGTTTCCATAACAACAAGGGGCTGGCGTTTTGTGTTTATTGTGCGAGGTGTAGAAGGGGAACATATATTTCTTGTCGTCACCCTCCATATCATTTAAATAGAGACAAACAATGCAGAGTTATTTTGTTACAATTTTGTTAGCGGGAATTTGTATCGGCTGTGAGCCGCACGAACGTACAACAAATGCCGTCGCTAAGCATAGCGATCCAAGAGAGTTGGGGGATGTTATAGGGGTAGCGCACGTCGACGGTAAGTACTATTTCACAGACGAAGACTTTTTGAATGAGGGAGCCGATCAGATTCTAGCTTTAGGCTCACGGGTAATTAAGGTTTGGTTTCACAATCCACAACGGTCATATCCCTTCAACTCGCAATGGCCTGACATGGGCACTTTGGTTGAAGTTGCGCAGTCACCCTATTTCGAGAAACTATTTAACAAGCCCATTGCTACCTACATCATGATGTGCTTCTCAACAAAAAGAAACGCAGGCTACTGGAGAAACGGTGTTACTGAGGAGCAAAAACTGGATGAACAAAGGCAGTTTTACGAACTGACCAAACACCTATTGACCACTTACAAAGGAACCGGTAAGACTTTTATACTGCAGCACTGGGAGGGTGACTGGCTTATTCGTGGAAGTTACGATAAAAATGTTGACCCGACACCAGAAGCTATAAGCGGTATGATCGAGTGGCTTAATGCGCGGCAGGAAGGAGTGAATCAAGCCAGGGAAGAGGTCGGATTGGAGGGGGTTTGGGTGTATCACGCAGCCGAGGTGAACCGCGTCGTTGATTCTATGAAGGAGAGCAGGCTTAACGTGGTGAACACAGTTCTTCCTCATACCAAATTAGATTTGGTTTCCTATTCAGCGTGGGATGCGACAACAAAGCTGCTTGAAGATTCGCAGGTATTCCACGAGGTGCTGGATTTCATAGCGAATAATATGCCAGATAGTCCTGATTTCGGCGGTCGGAATGTATACGTGGGAGAGTTTGGCATGCCTGAGAACAAGTTTTCCACCGAGCAAATCCAAAAGGTGATTCCCAATGTTGTGGAGACTGCTCTCGATTGGGGATCCCCCTACATTGTTTATTGGCAACTTTACTGTAATGAGTTGGAGGACCCTAAACAACTGGTGCCCGTAACTGGTAATGACTCTGTTCGCGGTTTTTGGTTAATACGGCCAGATGGCTCCAAGGCTTGGACATGGGAGTATTTTTTCAGGCTGTTAAATTAAGGCGTCCAA
>CAYGBH010000320.1:0-207 GCA_964348055.1 uncultured Pirellulales bacterium | reverse complement strand
CACTTGGCGGGACCAGAAAATAAGGATTACAGAATCTACAGGATGCTTCATTTAGACGCTCTAAATATATCTGGCTTAATATGCCACTCCAGATTATTCGGAGGTGTTACCGCATACTCAGCAGGCTTTGGTCGTGCCTTTAACTGCGGGCAATAGTCGTAGGGAACTGAAAATGGACGGCAAGTTCCACCTCTGTTCACATATTCC
>CAYGBH010000319.1:0-5211 GCA_964348055.1 uncultured Pirellulales bacterium | reverse complement strand
GCTTGATACTATAATTGTGCTGGAGCTTGACGGCCCCGCGAACGAGATCACTGCCCGCGCTTTGCTGTCTGATTCACTGACCACGGCAAAGAAGGTCAAAGCCTCGAATGTATTCAAAAACATGGCCCGGCACGGCCCGGACAAGGCCGTGGACGATGACCCGGCCACACGTTGGGCTACCGACTATGGCACGAAGCAGGCCTGGCTGGAAGTGGACTTGGGAAAACCGATGAGCTTCGACCGAACCAGGATAAGTGAGGCTTACGACCGCGTGCAGGAATTTGAGCTGCAATACAAGGATGGCGACCAATGGCGGACCTTCGTTCGGGGCACCAAAATCGGCCTCGACTTTTCAAAGCAGTTTGAGGCCATAACCGCCCGCCAGGTTAGGCTGAACATCCTTAATGCCGCTGAAGGCCCAAGCATTTGGGAGTTTCAGCTTTTCGCAGAGGAGAAGTAACCAGGCCCTCGTTTACTTTATTTGAACCGGTGTTTTGAAGGGAGAATTTTATGAATCGGCGTAACTTTCTGAAATCCATGGGATTGGGGGCCGCATCGCTGGCCGTACCGAGCTGCGTAGTAGATTCTCAACTAACCGCAGCTTCTCAAGCGCATAAAAAGCCCAATATCATTTTCATTCTCATCGACGATATGGGCTGGACAGATGTAGTCTGCTATGGCAGCAAGTTTCATGAGACGCCCAATATTGACCGCTTAGCCAGGCAAGGTATGCGCTTTACTGATGCATATGCAGCTTGCCCCGTTTGCTCTCCAACCCGCGCAAGTATTCTCGCCGGCCAGTATCCGGCACGGGTAGGCATCACCGACTTTATTCCGGGTCATCAGCGGCCCTGGGAAAAACTCAGCGTCCCACAGAATCGTCTGCAGTTGCCTCTGGAATCGATAACTATCCCCGAAGCGCTTAAAAAGCAGGGCTACGTCACAGCCCACATTGGCAAGTGGCACCTCGGCGGACAGGATTATTTCCCCGAACATCAGGGCTTCGATATGGCTATTCAAAGAGGCACTAACCGCAATGACAAACGTGTTACCAGTTTCACCGACAGCGCTATCGACTTCATCGGCGCCAACTCAGACAAGCCGTTCTTTCTCCATTTGTCGCATCACTCCGTACACATCCCGCTGGAAGCGCCGCGGGAACTAATCGACAAATACGAAAACAAACCCAAGCCGACAACCGGCGTTAATAACACGACCTACGCAGCTATGGTCGAGCATTTAGACAATAGCATCGGCCGTATAATAAACAAGCTCGACGAACTGAATCTTACCGACCGAACCATTGTAATCTTCTTCTCAGATAACGGCGGGTTGCATCAGGCCTATGGCGGTTACAGAGGCAAGAGAGAGATTGTTACGACCAACGAACCTCTTCGCGACGAAAAAGGCACGTTGTACGAAGGTGGAATCCGAGAGCCGCTGATTGTTCGCTGGCCCGGCGTAGTCAAGCCGGGAACCACCTGCAGCGCACCTGTCTCGAGCGTCGATTTCTATCCGACCTTTTTGGAGATTGTCGGAGCCAAGGCCGACCCGGCCCATGTGCTCGATGGCGAAAGCATTCTGCCCTTGCTCAGGCAGACCGGTACGCTCGAACGCGACGCGATATACTGGCACTACCCGCACTATCATCACTCAAGCCCTGCAGGTGCAATCCGACAGGGCTACTGGAAGCTAATTGAGTTCTTTGAGGATGGCCGACTCGAACTCTATAATCTCAAACGCGACATCGCCGAGAAGCATAATCTCGCAATAAAGATGCCGCAAAAGGCGGCCCAGCTGCAGCGGAAGCTCGCCGTGTGGCGCAAATCGGTCGGCGCCAAAATGCCCACACCGAACCCGGATTTTGACCCAGCAAGGGCGCATGAATGGGGCCGTCGACAGAAGAAGAAATCTCGCAGATAATTTCGTGAGTTTTATCTGTAATAGTTAAATCTTGTAAGAGCAAAATATAATGAAAAAAGACCATATCAGGAGAAGAGAATTTCTGCAGACTGCTGGGCTTGGAGCTGCTTCGATATTACTCGGCCGAAAGGTTGCAGGAGCAAAGTCATCTGTGAGAACATCACCGGGACACCATTTACCTCCGCAGTCTGACAGGCCCAATGTCCTTTTTATTATGACCGACCAGCACCGGGCAGACCTTATGACGTGCGCCGGCAGAGACCTGGTTCCCACGCCCAATATCGACCGCATAGCTTCTCGCGGCATCCGGTTCACCAATGCCTATTGCCCATATCCGGTCTGTGTTGCCTCGCGAATGGCTTTGCTGACGGGACTCTACGCACACAGTACCGGTGCAATCACCAACAACGACCAGCTTGACTGGCGCTACCGCACGATAGCTAACCATTTCACCGAAAACGGCTATCTGACCGCTCTGATGGGTAAAATGCACTTTGGAGACGCCCACAATCACGGCTTCGAGTACTACATGTCAATCAACGACTGGCTGATGTACCTCGGCCCGAAGGTACAGCACTACGCCAACGAGATTGCCAACCATCCGCTGGGCCCGAAGTTTTTCGACACTGTGGACGACGGCGGTGCCGGCCTGCCTGATATAGACGGGCTGTGGCCCAAAGGCAGCCCATGGGTTGGCAATGTCGAGCACTGGAACTTTGACAGTATGGCATCGCAGCTCGAACCCGAAGACCACCTGGACATGTTCTTAGCTCGCCAGGCGGCAAAGTTCATAACCAAATACCGCCTGCAACCGTTCCTTCTAGTCGTCAGTTTCATGAAACCACACTCTCCATTCTATCCGCCGAGGCAATGGGCAGAAAAATATCCCGTCAGTAAAATGAAACTCCCGGAGGTTGGCGACACCTCCAAATACCCGCGGCACATTCAGCGGCGCATTCAAAATACAAAAAAGCTGGGGGAAAAACGCCAACGGGCACACCGTGCCGGTTACCTGGGCAGCCTCGCATTTGTCGACACGTGTATCGGCCATGTTTACGATGCGCTCGAAAAAGAGGGCCTGACCGACAACACCATCGTAGTGTACACTTCCGACCACGGAGAGATGGAGGGCGACCACGGCCTCTACCAAAAGTTCTGTTTATTCGAACCGGCCGTTCGGGTACCGTTAATTGTAAGCTACCCGAACCATCTTGGGCAGAACAAGGTCACCGGTGCTCTGACTGAGTACTTTGGCCTCTATCCGACACTGGCTGAGCTGACCGGTATCGAATCGCCCAAAAGGACGACACTGCTCGATATAGCCGGGGCACCGGGCCGTATGGACGCTACCAGCTTCGCCGAGGTATTGCGCAACCCGGATATGAAAGGGCCGGACGCAGCGTTCAGTGAATTCAATTTAAGGTCCCGAACCTGTGAGTATATGATTCGCACTCGGCGTTATAAGTATATTTTCAATCACGGCTCAACCCACGAGTTGTACGACCACGAAGCCGACCCGGGCGAATTCGTCAACCGTATAGATGAACCGGCTCTAAAAAAGGTCCGAGACGAGTTGCGTGAACAGCTCTTCGAGTGGTACAATCCTGAGAAGAATCCCTACCGTTCGACATAATCCTTCGACATATATGCCTCATGCAAAACTTACGGCAAATATAAAAAGGAGCTCAAGTTATGGCAGAAAGTTTTGATGTTGTGGTAATCGGCAGCGGCCCAGGTGGTTACGCCGCCGCTATCAGATGTGCACAAAGAGGCGCTTCGGTAGCAGTTGTCGAGAAAGATTTCATTGGTGGTACGTGCTTGAACTGTGGATGTATCCCGTCGAAGACGCTGCTTGCCTCGGCCCACACACTGCTGTTGATAAAGCACGCAGCGACGATGGGCGTTGACATCACCTCCGCTGCCCCTAACTGGCCGAAAATCCAGGCCAGAAAGGACGCCATAGTGGCCGGATTTCGAAAAGGCCTGACAGGGTTAATCCAGAGCCACAAGGCAAAAATACTCGAGGGCCGGGCTGTCGTCACCGCGCCAAACCAAATCAAACTTGAGACCGATAGCTCACCGACGAAGGGACCCCGCTTTGCGGGAACCCAAATTCAGGCTGGTAAAATAATCCTGGCAACCGGCTCACAGCCAAGCCAAATTCCGGCAATTCCGTTTGATGGCCAGACCGTTATCAGCAGTAAAGAGGCCCTGGGCCTGGAGAAAATTCCAAAATCGCTGGCAATCATAGGCGGCGGAGTAATCGGCTGCGAAATGGCCTGCGTATATGCCGCCGTAGGAACAAAGGTTACCATTGTAGAAGCGCTCACGCGACTTATTCCAATGGAGGACCAATGGGTCAGCCGACTTATGGAACGCGAGTTTAAAAAACTCGGCATCGATTCGCACACCGGCCAGAAAGTAACCTCAGCCGATAAAACAACCGCGCCGACAAAAATAGTACTCGAAAATGGCCAAACAATCGAAGCAGAGAAGATACTGGTCTCTGTCGGTCGAGAGCCGGTTGTCGATAAAGAAACCATCGAGGCCCTGAATCTACAGATGGCCGATTCCGCTATTGCAGTCAACGACAAAATGGAAACTAATGTCCCCGGCGTTTATGCCATTGGTGATGCTGTGGGTACAACCTATTTAGCCCACGGTGCCTTTGCCGAGGCCGAAGTCGCAACGGTCAACGCCACAGGAGGCAATGAAAGAATAGCCGACTACTCGCTCATACCTCGGGCCGTCTATACTTTCCCGGAAATTGCTTCCGTCGGCAAAACCGAAGAAGCCTGCAAAAACCAAGGGCTCGACATCTCGGTCGGCAGGTCATTCTTCAAAGCCAATGGCCGAAGTGTGGCGCACAACGAAAGCGTCGGCGAGATAAGGGTTGTAAGGGATAACTTGACCAATAAGATTATAGGCGTTACAATGGTCGGCGCAATGGTAACCGAGTTGATAGGCGCAGCCAGAGCCCTTATAGGCAGCACCGAGAAAATTACAGAGATAAGCTTCCCGCATCCGACTGTTTCAGAGGTGCTCAAAGAAGCGGCTGAAGACGCCTTTGGCATAAGTTTGCATAATCCACCGAAAGCATAACCAAATACGTATGTTAGAACAATCGACAATCGAACTTCGAAAACCGAAAATCGAAGATACCCTTCGCATTCGTGACTGCGGACTTGCCGAGTATCGAGAGATTTTGCAACTACAGCACGAATTGCGCGAAAAAAGGCGTAAGGGCAAAATACCAAATACCGTCTTAATCGCCGAGCACCCCGCCGT